>JAQNCU010000355.1 GCA_029077775.1 Acidocella sp.
TGGGCGTTGTGCTGGTTATCGCGCCCTGGAACTATCCCTACATGACCGCCATCAACACCATTGCCCCGGCGTTGGTCGCCGGTAACGCCGTGCTGCTCAAACATGCAGAACAAACTTTGATGGTCGGCGAGCATTTGGCCGAGGCGTTCCACCAGGCCGGGATTCCCGCCGATGTGTTCGACAATATCTTTCTTGACCATACGGGCTCGGCGGCGCTCATCTCCGGCCGCCACGTCAATTTCGTCAACTTCACCGGCTCCGTGCGCGGGGGCGCCTCTATCGAACAGGCGGCGGCGGGCACATTCATCAATGTCGCCACCGAGCTTGGCGGCAAAGACCCTGCTTATATCAGGGCTGATGCCGATCTTGACGCAGCAGTGGAAGGCGTCATGGACGGCGCCATGTTTAATGCCGGCCAGTGCTGCTGTGGTATCGAGCGCATTTACGTGCATGAAAGCCACTTCGATGCCTTCGTTGAAAAAGCCGTTTCCTGGGTAAAAGCCCTTAAACTCGGCAATCCGCTTGAGACCGAAACCACCATCGGCCCCATGGCAAATATCCGCTTTGCCCGCACCGTGCGGGAGCATGTCGCCGAGGCTGTCGCCCAGGGCGCCATCGCCCATATCCCCACCATGGCAGCTGACGACGGCGGCGCCTATGTCACACCACAGATCCTCACCAACGTTACCCACGCGATGCGGGTGATGCGTGAGGAAACCTTTGGCCCGGTAGTCGGTATCATGAAGGTGAAGAATGACGAAGAAGCCATCGCGCTGATGAACGATTGTGATTTTGGCCTCACCGCCTCGATCTGGACAGCGGACTCAGATGCCGCCGAGGCAATCGGCGCGCGGCTGGAAACGGGTACGGTGTTCCAGAATCGGTGCGACTATCTCGACCCCGCGCTCTGCTGGACCGGCTGTAAAGATACCGGCCGGGGTGCTGGCCTCTCGGTGCTAGGCTACATGGCGCTCACCCGCCCGAAATCCTATTATCTGAAAAAGAAAGCCTGACCCATGACCCTCACCGCCACCTGGTCCTATCCCACCGCCATCCGCTTTGGTGCGGGGCGCATTCAAGAACTTCCAGCCGCCTGCGCCGCCGCCGGGATTAAGCGCCCGCTGCTGGTAACTGATCGCGGACTCGCCACCCTGCCGATTACCGCCGCTACTCTGGGCCTGATGGAGGCGGCCGGGCTCGGGCGAGGTCTGTTCGCGGATGTCGACCCCAACCCGAACGAAAAAAAACTCGAAGCCGGAATCAAAGCCTTCATCGCGGGTGGGCATGATGGCGTGATCGCCTTCGGTGGTGGCTCCGGGCTCGATCTTGGCAAGCTCATCGCGTTTCAGGCCCGCCAAACCCGGCCGGTATGGGATTTTGAAGATATAGGCGATTGGTGGACCCGCGCGGACGCATCCGCCATCGCGCCGATCATCGCCGTGCCAACCACCGCTGGCACAGGCTCAGAAGTAGGCCGCGCGGGCGTGCTCACCAATTCTGTCACGCATGAGAAGAAGATCATCTTCCATCCCAAAATTCTGCCCGTTACCGTAATTGCGGATGCAGAGCTGACCGTGGGTATGCCCAAGGCCATTACGGCTGGCACTGGCATGGATGCCTTTGCGCATTGCCTGGAAGCCTATTCCTCGCCGTTCTTTCACCCCATGTCGCAGGGTATAGCGCTTGAGGGGATGCGGCTGGTGAAGGATTATCTGCCCCGCGCTTACGAAGATGGCAAAGACCTGGAAGCCCGCGCGCAGATGATGGCGGCGGCGATGATGGGGGCGGCGGCGTTTCAGAAGGGGCTGGGGGCCATCCACGCCATCAGCCATCCCATAGGCGCACTCTACAACACCCATCACGGTACCACCAATGCAACCGTGATGGTGCCGGTGCTGCATTTCAACCGCCCCGCGATTGAGGAAAAGATCGAGGCAGTGGCACGATATTTGTGCATCGAGGGCGGGTTCGAGGGGTTCTGCGGCTTCGTATCCAGCCTCAACGCCTCGCTTGGCATACCGGCCAATTTGCGGGCGCTGGGGGTTACGTCACCGGATGTCGGCGCCATCCTTGAAGGCGCGCTCAAAGACCCCTCGGCTGGCGGCAACCCGGTCACGCTCACGCGCGAGAATTTGCCGCCGCTGCTGAAAACCTGCCTGGGGTGAAGCCTAATCCGGCTTCACTCACAGTGATTCGGCAACAATCTAAACGCGGCGGCGCGTCTGTGGCCTTCCAATCCTTCTGAAGCGCTCTGCCGCATCGCTGGGGGAGCCACAAGCGCCACGCCCTCCGCCGTCATCCACTGGTGTGTGCAGGTTTTCAAAAATGCTCCCACCCAAAGGCCACCGGTATATCTGCCCGCGCCCATGGTCGGCAAGGTATGATTGGTGCCACTGCATTTATCAGAATAGACGACGCTTGCCAAAGTGCCGATGAATAGCGAGCCGTAATTACGCAGCCTCAACGCCATTTCCTTCGCGTTGACGGTGTGAATTTGCAGATGTTCCGCGGCGATAATATCGGAATAGGCGATCACCGCGTCCTCGGTTTCGCAAAGGGCGATCTCACCGTAATCACGCCAGGCTTGGCCAGCAACATTGGCCGTGGACAAGGTTTCCAACTGCCGCAAAACCTCCCCTTGCACAGCCTCCGCCAATGCACGGTCGGTCGTAATCAGCCCTACCCGTGTGCGCACGTCGTGCTCCGCCTGCGCCAGCAAATCGGTCGCGATCATGCGCGCGTCCCCGGATGAGTCAGCGACCGTATAAATCTCCGATGGCCCCGCCAGCTGATCAATTCCAACCGGGCCGAATACCTGGCGCTTGGCCTCGTTTACGAACGCATTTCCCGGGCCGACAATCTTGTCCACCGATGGAATCGTCTCAGTACCATAGGCCATGGCGGCGATGGCCTGCGCACCGCCCACACGGAAGATGCGTGTGGCGCCGGAGAGATGGCAAGCCGCAATCACTGCCTGATTAGCGCCGGGGGGCAGGCAAACGATCACCTCGTCACACCCCGCCACACGCGCCGGCACGATCGTCATGACCGGGGCGGACAGCAACGGATAACGCCCCCCTGGTACATACGCCCCGATACGCCGGATAGGGATGATCCGGTGCCCAAGATGGACACCTGGGCGAACCTCCATCTCCAGATCTTGCATGGTACCGCGCTGGGCTTCGGCAAAGCGCCGCACATTGCTGATTGCGAATTCCGTATCCTCCCGGGTCTGCCGCGCAAGATTTGCAACCGCCGCCTCACGTTCCTGCAGCGAGACCTCAAACTGCTCCGGAGAGGCATTGTCGAATTCTAGGGAAAAC
>JAQNCU010000356.1 GCA_029077775.1 Acidocella sp.
CGCGGGCTGAAGCGCCTGATGGAGGATGATCTCGGCATCCCGTGCAGCTTCGCCTATGCCCGCAAACCCGGCGTAAAGCCTGATAACGACGCCGTGCGCGCATCGCTTAAAGCAAGCCCGCCTTTGGTGTTGTTCGGATCGTTCAATGAACGCATGTACGCTGCCGAACTCGGGCTGCGCTGCACCTATATCCCGGCCTCTTTTCCAGGCGCGATCATCCGCCGCGCCACCGGCACACCTTTCATGGGCTATGCCGGGGCGACCTATGTGGTGCAGGAATATTGCAACGCCTTGTTCGACGCCTTGTTTCATATTCTCCCCCTCGGAACGGATATGGACAAGATCGAGCCGACCCATGTCCGCGCGGACACGCTGGAATGGGCCGACGATGCGATCACGCGGCTCGATGAGCATCTGGCGCGTGAGCCCTATCTCATCCGCATCTCGGCAGCCAAACGCCTGCGTGACCGGGCTGAACGGCTGGCGCGGGAGGCCGGGGCGGACTTGGTAGGCGATGAGCATGTTGAGGGCGCCTTGTCGCAGAGACAGCTCGCATGAATAAAATTCTGAAATTCCGCAGACCCTTTCAGGGCAAGCGGCGGCAAGATCGGCACGGGATAATCACCCGTGCCGTTCCCTCGCGCGGGGTGCGCGCGATCCTGGCTTCACGGCCTCATAAAAGGATAAACGACCATGTCTAGCTCAACCTCAAAGCCAGCATCGCTCAGCGGGCTGACTGATACGGAAGCGAAGGAGTTCCATAAGATATTTATGGCAAGCTTCCTCGCTTTCACTGTTATCGCCATCTTGGCGCATATCCTTGTCTGGTCCTGGCGTCCCTGGATTCCCGGCCCGAACGGTTATGCAATGCTGACCTCCCACGCACAACTGGCGCTGGCGCACGTCGCCAACGCCTTCGCATAAGGAGCGCACCATGTACCGTGTATGGCTGCTATTCGACCCGCGCCGGGCGCTTGTTGCACTCTTCGCGTTTTTGTTCACGCTGGCTCTGCTGATCCATTTTATTCTGCTCAGCACCCCGCGCTTCGACTGGATCGGCGGCGGCGCTGCGATGCCCCCGATGGCCCAGAATTCCGCACTGCCAATGTCGAAATGAATCATGCGGCGGTTGCCAGGATAGACCATCATCCTGGCGACCGCCGATTTTTCCAGACGACCTGACTCCGATCCGTTGAAAGAGGACGCCCGCTATGGCCATGCTCAGTTTCGAGAAAAAATACCGTGTGCCCGGCGGCACATTGCTTGGTGGCGACCTGTTTGATTTCTGGGTCGGGCCATTTTACGTCGGGTTTTTTGGCGTCACCACCTTGTTCTTTGCTGTCCTCGGGACCGCACTGATCATCTGGGGGGCTGCCATCGGCCCCACCTGGAATATCTGGCAGATCAATATCGCACCGCCGGATATCTCGTATGGTCTTGGTTTCGCGCCGCTCGCGCAAGGCGGGTTGTGGCAGATCATCACCATCTGCGCGCTCGGCGCTTTTGGCTCCTGGGCGCTGCGCGAGGTTGAAATCTGCCGCAAATTGGGAATGGGGCTGCATGTTCCCTTCGCCTTCTCGGTCGCTATTTTCGCCTATTTCACCCTGGAGGTTATCCGCCCGATACTGATGGGTGCCTGGGGCAACGGCTTTCCCTATGGCATTATGGCGCATCTCGATTGGGTGTCGAACACCGGCTATAATTATCTCAATTTCGAATATAATCCGGCGCATATGATCGCGGTAACGCTATTTTTTACCACCACTTTCGCGCTCTCGCTGCATGGCTCGCTGGTTTTGTCAGCCATCAATCCGGGCCAAGGCCAGGAGGTGAAAACCGCTGAACATGAAGACACGTTCTTCAGGGATTTCATCGGCTATTCCATCGGCACACTCGGCATTCACAGGCTCGGGCTGTTTCTCGCCCTTGGCGCCGGGTTTTTCAGCGCCATGTGCATTTTGATCAGCGGACCTTTCTGGACCGCCGGTTGGCCGTCCTGGTGGAGCTGGTGGCTGAACATGCCGATCTGGCCCGTCCATTAAAAACCTGGGGAGTTTTTTCCAATGTCGGAATATCAAAATATTTTCACCCGGGTTCAGATCCGCGGCCCCGCGCATCATGGTGTGCCCGTGCCGAGCGGCCCGTGGAGCCGTGATGGCCAGCCGTTCTTCTCGCATCTACTCGGCCAGATCGGCAATGCCCAGATAGGGCCCTTTTATCTCGGTACCCTCGGGCTGTGCTCGCTGCTTTGCGGGTTCATCGCGTTCGAGGTGATCGGTCTCAATATGTGGGCATCGGTCCATTGGAACATCATCCTGTTCCTGCGTGACCTGCCCTGGCTGGCCCTGGAACCGCCATCACCAGCCTATGGATTGCATCTTCCCCCGCTGGCCCAGGGCGGGTGGTGGCTGGTTGCCGGCTTCTTCCTTACCACCTCGATGATTTTGTGGTTCGCGCGGGTCCATCGCCGGGCCACGCAGCTTGGCCTTGGCACCCACACCGCCTGGGCATTTGCGGCGGCAATCTGGCTGTTTCTCTGCCTCGGCTTTTTTCGGCCGATACTCATGGGTGCCTGGGGCGAGGCCCCACCTTTTGGTATTTTCCCCCATCTGGATTGGACAGTCGCCTTCTCGCTGCGCGCCGGGAATTTATATTACGACCCGTTCCACATGCTCTCGATCGTGTTTCTCTATGGCTCGGTGCTGTTATTCGCCATGCATGCCGCCACCATTCTGGCTGTCGGCCGTTTCGGCGGCGACAAGGAAGTGGAACAAACCATCGACCGGGGAACAGCCTCTGAGCGTGCGGCTTTGTTCTGGCGCTGGACGATGGGTTTCAACGCCACCATGGAATCTATCCATCGCTGGGCCTGGTGGTTCGCGGTACTCACACCGCTGACCGGTGGCATCGGCATTCTGCTCACCGGGACCGTGGTCGATGACTGGTTCCTATGGGCGGTGAAACATGGCGTGGCACCGCATTACGCGGCGCTGTATGGCAGCGTCGCAGACCCGGCCATCACGCAGGGAGGCAAATAATGTTCAGACTCAATGCAATTTCAGGCATCGCCCTGGGCGGCGCGTTCATTGTCGCGCTGGTTGCCGTCCTTACCTTCCAAAGACCGCCGGTTGACGTTATTTCCACAGGCGACCCCGGTGTGGGCATGCAGGTTCTGTACAACCCGGCGCAGGTCACCAAGGCACTGGGCATCAACCAGGCACCACCTGTACTCCCGGCGATTGATGCCGGACCGCCCTCTGGTGTCGCCTATAAAAATGTGCAGGTTCTGAAGAATGTCAGCGTCGGGGCATTCTCCCGCCT
>JAQNCU010000023.1 GCA_029077775.1 Acidocella sp.
TGTTCATAAACCGGCTTGCAAAGGTGGACAGGGCCATGAGCACCAGGGCGCAGACAAGTACGCGGCGAATGCCAAAACGCTGCATGAAGGCGGCGGCGAAGGGGCCTGTCGCGCCATAAAGCAGAATGCCGGTGGCGATGGCGCCTGGTATGAGGCCACGGCTCCAACCAAAATGGTCAGCCCAGGGCAACAGAAAAACCCAGGGGCCGAGCGCAGGTTGGCGGCCACCAACAAACAGGCGAAAATAACGCCAGCGACAACAAAGGCGTATCTGGCTCCAAGGGGGCGTCGTCGCGTATCCATGATCGGATCATGCCGGGCCTGAGAGCGGCTGACGAACAGGCTTCGGCGTCAGGTCAAACGAAACTTGCCAGCATCAAATGCGCTGGTGGGCGCGGCACGGTGAATTTTATCGGCTTCCAATCCGCCGCCGCCGGACGTTCCAGACAGATATGTAACCACCGTGCCAAACGCGGATATTCAGACAAATCCAGCCCGGATAACGGCACCAGAGACATCATGGCCGCGACATTCAAATCAGCCACCGTAAAGCACCCGCCCAACAGATAATCCCGCGCGGCCAGATGCGCCTCAAGAACCTTGAAAGGCCGGTCCAGGCGTTTGCGCATCAATGTCAGCTCATCGGCATTGCGGTCTGGCGGGGCAAACAAGATCAAATTCGCGGCGGCCAGCAGAAGCGGCTTTTCAACCTCTGTCACTGCCCAGAAACTCCATTGCGTGGCCTGCGCCTCATCCCAGGCTGTTTTTGCCGCGACCGCACCGCCATAGGTTTTCGCGAGATACAGATTGATCGCCATCGATTCAAAAATAACCCGCCCCTCATCATCTAACACGGGCACGCGGCCATTTGGGTTGATGCGCAGAAACTCATGCGTGCGCGTACCGCCTCGCAGAAAATCGGTTGGGATATGCGTAAAGGGCAAATCCTGCTCCTTTAGCATCCACATCACCCTGTGGGCGCGCGATGCCGGGGCACCGTATAATGTGATCATGCGGCGAATTCCGCGTGCAACACCGGCAAAAATCCGGCGAGATGATGCATCTCCGTCAAACAATGGCGCATCAGCTCCAACGGTACTGGCCCCGGCCGCGGCGCCCCCGGCGGCGGCTTCGGTAAGGGCTCGCCGGTATGCGTAAATTGCGGATCCTGACCGAGGTAAAACCGGCTGCGCATCTCACAGCCATCCTGTGTCGCCCGCACCTGATGGACCAGCCAGGTATGTTCAACCGGGGCGTCAACCTCACCCGCGCGCCCGCAGATAACCGTGCCATCAAATGCGCCAGGTACAAAGCCGACAACCGCCGGATCGACGAACCGAATGGCCCCTTGCAAAAAAGTGCTGCCGATATTTTCTTTTATGAGCGATGTCCTGCCGATGTAACTTTTCAAGCCAGGGCGTTCGCCGTCGCCATCTCTCCAGTGCGCAACAAAATGCTCGGATGGAGCCCATAATTTATAACGGGCAGATTCACTTCCATGCCAGGAAAACCACCAATCCCACATATCTGGCCGCACCCCCGGCATGGGCGTATGGGCGCTGACAAAGCCTGTGCCGTTCGCCAACGCACCCCAGCCGGTCTCGTGCGGCAAGTAGCCGGGGCGGGAAAGGGTGGCGGCAATCTCGGTGAATGGCGTAATTTCTTCCGTCGGTAGCGGCAGGGCGCAAGCCTGGGTAATTGCCTCGGCCCATCCCGGGTCCTCCGGTTTCAGAAACCTGGCATAGGTGGAGTTTGCGTCGGCCTCACGGTAGCCAGCGTAGACGGTCTCAGCATGAAACTCGGAGATTGACATGTCTATTCAGCCGCATCCGCCATGCCAACCGGCAGCGCCATGAAATCGCGTGCGCCGATGCCTGTTGCGAAATAACAGCCGGCACTGGTCCAGGCCAATACAGCGGCGGTGAGCCCGAGCGCCGGATAGCCATAAGCCCCGACCACCGTGCCCGCCAGAAACGGGCCGATTGCCGTGCCGATCATCAACATCGAAGGTGTAAGCGCCGCCATACGGCCGGATCGGTCGATCCGCGAGATGAAGCCAAACATGAAGATGTGCGAGAAGATCGTTAAAAATACCAACGAGCCCGCGGCAATGGCAAACGGCGTGAGCCCGAGCGTGTTGCAGATCACCAAAGAAGCGCAGCCATGCAAAAACACGCCTGTCATGGCAACCGGGGTCGGCGGTAATTTATACTGCAAAAACCCCGCCAGAATGGGTGCCGCCAGATTCAAAAACGCCGTACCCGCCAGCAGAAGGCCGATGGTTGATGCGGCAAACCCGTGCGCCATGCCAACCTGCTGCACGAAGCTGAACATCGCCGATTGCGCAGCGGTCATGAAGGCGACCCCGGCAAACGCAAAAATCCGCGCGCTGAGTTTGCTTGCCATGGGGCCATTATACACGGAGCACTTCGGTGCCTCATTCGGCAGGGGAAACGCCAGCGCGCAGGCGAGGGCTGCGGCGACCATCAATGCACCGAGGATCATAAACACGATGTTAACACCGATTGTTTCCAGAAGATGGGGAACGGTTGCAAAGAACGCGATACCGAATACGCAGACCCCGATATTAACAATGGCAAACAATTTGTGCGGGTTTTTACTGCGCCCGATATTGCCATGTACGCAGGAAAGCCCTGCTCCGGCGCCAAGCCCTGCCAGCAGATGCAAGGCCGCGAACGGCACAAAGCCCGCCACATGTGTTAGCGTAAAAAAACACGTCGCCGAGACGGCAAAACCCGCTGTCGCCACGATGCGTCCGTCTAACCGCATAAAGCGCGGCCCGAGCGCGATGTTGCTGATCATCACACCAAAAATATACAGGCTGACCAACGCCCCCGCCTTTTGCGGCAGAAAATGCGCCGACGCGATCAAACCGCTGATCCATAACGGCAACGCTACCAAATCGACCATGCCGCCAACATGGGAGATCAACAATGTCGCCCGCCCCGGCAGATTTTCAGATGTTGATTTCATGTACGTCCCCTCTGTTGCTGACGCTTTTGGTCAGCTTTGATTTTTACAAACCCCAATCAAGCTCTGCCGCCGTCACCCAGCAGCCGTGGAAGGCGTAGCGCAGCCGAAACGGTACACGTATCGTCGCAACTGGCCCGGCGGCGAGATCCATTGAATCCAGGATCACCACATCGGATCGGTTTTCATCCCGCCTGCCGATCACCGAGATCAGCCAGCCATCGCCTTCCGGCGCTGTGTCGCTCTTCGCGACGAACACAGGCTCCTCGGTGCTGGCATTCGCACCCGGATAATAATGTGAAATCGCACCGGTCTTTTGGTCAAGATGTGCCAGGCAGTTGAAAGGTGGCCCCATCGGCCCCCAATCCAGCATCGGGCCGAGCTGCGTGTTGATCGCGCCGAAAAAAATATGCTGGCAATAGCTGCCTGAAAACCGCCCATCGACCACCGGCATTTCGCCCGGATGCGGCACCATCGGCGTGACAATATATTCATCCGCCGGGTTGGACAGATCGAAGCTCCAACGCTGCCCAAAGGGCGGTTCTTCCTTCGGATTCGGATCGCTGACATGCGGGAACTGCGAATACCAGCCGGAATTCGAGATGAAATGCTCAAGATGCAAAACTGAGCCTTCCTCCCACGCATTCATGGTGTGGGTTTCCATGCATAGTTTGGGGCTGTGATACCAGCGCAAGCCAGCAACACCCTGGCCACGTGGAATGATCGCCACCATGGTCTGGTGCGATGGGTCCCAGGAGAAGAACGGGCCACCAGCCTCGACCCGTTTTTGGTCCGCCAGCATCGGGTAAAGCGTGAAGGCGATGTAATTTTCGCTCACCAAAAAATCATGAATCATCGAGGAATATGGCGCTTCAAACCGCTCCTCCCTGATCACGACGCCGCTCGGGGCAACCTCATATAAATAGATAAAATTTGAAACCAGCGCGTCGGAATTATAGGCAAACGCGATCATGTTTCCGGTGCGCGGGTCGATCTTCGGGTGTGCCGTAAACGTCCGACCCTTCAATGTACCGCCGAAATCGGTATAACCGATGGTCTCCAGCGTGTGCGGGTTCATCTCGGTCGGTCGGTTGTCTTCCTTCAGAGCGTATAATTTCCCGCCAAACCAAAAAGCCGTGGTGTTGGCCGTGCCTCGATCCTTGCCGCGTACCTCGGGTGTATCGGTATACGGGTTACGATACCGGCCATAGAGCGACCGCCGCGCCGCACGCTCGGCCTTGAAGCGTTCGGTCTGGATAAAGCGCGTGCGCAAATCGGCATGGCCATTTTCCATTCGCACCATCGTCATCATACCATCGCCGTTCAGATAGATGTCATGACCCAGGTAAGGCGGGTACTGCGTGTCCGCGCCCAGCCGGTAAAACGCGCCCTGCAGCACGGTGGGGATCTGGCCCTCTACCTCCAGATCAAAAACATCTGCCTCAATCCGCACGGGTTTGAAGAATTTGTTGAAGGTGATGCTGTCAGGAAACACCAGGCTGGTGGCGGGTGGCTGGATATCCAATATGAAATTCCTCTGGGTATTATTTTTATCTGGCTCGAATGCCGATTAGTTTTAGAACGGTGTCGTTCTGTGCAATCTTTGATATTTGTTTTCAATAGTGTCAACATAAAACTGAACGCTAATGTTTTCTTGATGGTGCGAGGTTTGCATTGCTGAACGAAATGGAGCCGGACGAACACGCCCATAATCGCGCCAGCCTTGCTGGCCCCAGCGCCAGGTCGCGCAACAACCATCTGAAACATCAGCATATATTAGCGGTCGCGCGGGATTTGTTTTTTGCCAACGGCTTCAGCGCCACCAGCATGGAGGCCGTCGCGAAGGAGGCCGCCGTTGGCAAGGCTACACTTTATGAGATGTTCCCGAATAAAATCGAGTTACTGCGCGCGATCATCACGATCGAGCTTGATAAACGCGCCGACCGGATGGTGTTCGATGAGATTTCCCCCGGCCATTTGCGTGCCGCCTTGGCCCGTTTTGCCCATGCATTAATAGACTTGCTGCTATCGGCGCAAAATGTCGCGATCTACCGCATCGTCTCCTCGGAAGCCCCTCGCCACCCGGAACTCGGCCGGTTTTTTTATGAAAACGGACCCGCCCGGGCGATCGGCCTGTTGGCGGATTATCTCACCACAGTCATGGAAAAAGGCTTGTTGCAGCACGGCAACCCGCGGCTGGTGGCGGCCCAGTTTATCGGCCTGATCCGCGCGGACATGCAAACCAGGTCGCTCTTTGGCGTGGATGAGGACATTTTACGGACCGAGCGTGTGCTGATCGTCGAAAGCGGCGTGGACGTGTTTCTGCGGGCCTATGCGCGGTAGAGCCATATCTTGACAATAATAAGCCACGGCAAAAAGTTTGTGCTTTACTTTCTCTCATAAAACGGTACCGTTCTAAAACGCGAGCGTTCTGACGAAGATCAGAAGGCCGTTTAGGGAAGGTAAATCACCATGAAATTATCCGTTATCGGTGCTTCACTCGGTTGCGTGCTGGGCAGTCTTTGCCTGGTGCCGCCAGCCCAGGCCATTGAAAACCATGTCCAATCCACGCCGACAGACGTGTTCTTCTTCGGTGCGGGCTTCACGCCGCCGCCGTCGGAATTCGGCACTTTCGGTATCCGCGAGGCTTTCAGCAACGCCGCCAGCATCGGCCCAAATGGCAGCAAACCAAACCCGCAAGCCAAGACCACTGTTTCCGTCCTCACCCCGTCCTGGGTCTATATGACCCATTACCGTATTCTGGGTGCCAATTATGGTTTTGTGGTGGTACAGCCGATGTTCATCATGAACGGTGCCTTGCGGGGCAGCATCCCGGTCGGCCCGCATATATCAATTCCCATCAATCAGGCGGGCCATGTGGCAGGCTTCGGCAACACGCAAATCTACCCTATCCTGCTGCAATGGATGGACATGCCGCATCTGGCGATCAATGCCAGTCTCGCGGTTCAATTGCCGGACGGTAAATATGAACGTACGGCCTTGTTAAACCCCAGCACCAATTACTGGACCTTCTCGCCCAATGTCGCCGTCACGTACATCACCAGCTACGGCCAGGAATTTTCAACCTATCAGGAAGTTGATTTCAACACGGCCAACACCGCAACGCATTATAAAAGCGGCACAGAGTATAAAATGGACCTCGCAATCGGCCAGCATATTGGCAATTTTACAGTGGGGCCTGCCGGTTATTATTACCAACAACTTCAGAACGATTCCGGCTCCGGCACGCTGGCACCGGGTGCCAACCCGGCTGCGGCGCGAGTCTTCGGTGCGGGCATCGCCTTTAATTTTGTGCCGCGCGACAAGCCCTATGCGGTATTCGGCAGTTTTATCAAGGAATTCGCCGCCGAAAATCATTCGCAAGGTATCGCCGCCTCAGTACGGTTCGCCTATCAATTCTAATTTCATCTTTTCCATTGAGTTACCACCTGCAACACAGGCATCCCAAAACTTATACCAGCTGGCCTAAAGAATGACTCTCCGCGGGCAGCAAGCGCTTCTTTTTGTGAACAAAAAGAAGCAAAAAAACATTATTAATCTGGGCCATTGGGGTTCCAGAAGCCCGGCACCGGCGCAACAAAAGTTTTTTGCGCCGCTTTTTTTAAAAAAGCGGCTGCTCACTTGGATGTGTCACTGTCTTCGCGGATTGGTATTATTTGTTTTTTTAACAAAAACTAAAATCCAACGCGGTCTGCACCCTTGAGGTTGAGCATCGCGCGCGCGTCTTCGGGCGTCGCGATCTCGTAATCAAGAGCCTCAAGCACTGTACGTATTTTTGTTACCTGCTCGGCGTTTGAGCTCGCGAGCTTGCCTTTGCCGATATACAGATTATCCTCAAGCCCCACGCGCACGTTACCGCCCATCATCGCGCCCTGGGTGACAAAGGGAAGCTGGAAGCGCCCGGCGGCGAGCACCGACCACACGTAGTCTTTGCCAAACAGCTTGTCAGCAGTTTTTTTCATGAAATGCAAATTATCCCAATCAGCAGCGATACCGCCCAGAATACCAAAAATCGTCTGCACGAAAAACGGCGGCTCAATCACCTTGCGGTCCACAAAATGCGCAAGATTATACAGATGGCCAACATCGTAACATTCATGCTCAAATCGGGTGCCGTGATCCTTGCCAAGAAGCTGGATAATTTTCGCGATGTCCCGGAAAGTGTTTCGGAAGATAAAATCGTCGGTGCCGCGCAGATACGGCTCCTCCCAATCATGCTTCCATTCCTTATACCGGTCGGCGAGCGGGAAGATGGCAAAATTCATCGAGCCCATATTGAGCGAGCACATCTCCGGCTTTGCGACCAGTGGCGCGGCGAGCCGGTCCTCCACCGTCATGTTCAAGCCGCCGCCCGTGGTCACGTTCAGCACCGCATTGGTTTGTTGCTTGATACGCGGCAGAAACTCCATGAACAGAGCCGGGTCTGGCGAGGGTTTGCCCGTTGCCGGGTCACGCGCGTGCAAATGCAGTATGGCGGCACCCGCCTCAGCGGCGGCAACCGATTGCGCGGTGATCTCATCCGGTGTCAATGGCAGCGCGTCGGACATCGTCGGGGTGTGGATGCCGCCGGTGATGGCGCAAGTGATAATGACTTTGGGGTTGGATTTCGACGCACTCATTTCGGCAGTTCCTTATCTACGTTTCAACACAAAGCTGGGCAGGGACAAAGTGGCTACCGAGTCTCGGAGCGGAACCATGCGAGACGACGCCGCGAAAGCGTTTCATCGTCATGCCATCCAGTTTTAATGGTCGTCTGCGGCGGCGGCACGCTTAAGTTCGGCGAACACCCGTGCCCGCAAATTGGCCTTCTGCGGCTCTGTCCAATTATAAAACCCCTGATTGCTCTTCATGCCAAAACGCCCAGCCTCCACCATGCTGGCGAGTGCAGGCGAGGCATCTGGCGTGCTGTCGATCGCGGGCAGAACATTTCGGTGAATGGCAAGTGTTAAATCCGTACCCACCAGATCGACATTTTCAAGCGGGCCGAGCACGCCCAAGCGCCGACCGAAACTGGCCTTGACCACGGTATCGACATCCTCGGCGGTGCAGATACCCTGAGCCACCAGCGCGATCGCCTCGCGCCACAGCGCATGTTGCATGCGGTTGCCGATAAAGCCCGGCACATCTTTTTTCACATGCACCGGAGTTTTGCCCGCGGCCTTCAATAAGGCCATCATCGTTTCGATCGTCGCTGCCGAGGTATCAACCGTGCCGATGACCTCGACCAGCGGGATCAGAAAAGGCGGGTTCCACCAATGCGCGCCGATGCTGCGCGCCCGGTGCGTGAGCTTGGCCATAATCGCGGTAATCGGGATGACGGATGTATTGCTGGCGAGGATGGTTTGCACGGGTACCAGCGCCTCGACTTCAGCAAAAAGCCTCTGCTTGACCGCAAGATCCTCCAATGCCGCCTCGATCACGACATCCGCGCCGGCGACGGCGGCCGCCAGGCTGGTGGTGCCATGCACGCGCGCCTCAGCACCGCTGGGGCATTCCAATGTTTTCAGATTATCCCTGATGCGCAACCGAAGCGACTGAATGCTGGGCTCTGACGGATCGTACACCCCCACCTCATGCCCCGCGGCGGCGAAAACCTGTGCGATGCCATGACCCATGAGCCCGGCACCCAGCACCGCAATGCGCTGAAGCGCACTCATCCGGCGGTATACCCACCATCGGCGTAAAGAATGTGGCCCGTATAAAATGCCGACGCTTTTGAGGCCAGAAACAGCAATGGACCGGCGAGATCCTCGGGTTCGCCGAGGCGCCCGATTGGTACACGGGCCAGAAAACCCTTGCGCGTCGCCACGGCCTTTTCGTCGTCGCCGAACATCCAGGCTGTCAGCGGCGACCGAAATACAGTGGGTGCGATGGCGTTGACCGTGATACCAGAGGGCCCAAGCTCGCATCCCAGTGCCTTGGTAATGCCATCCACTGCGGCTTTTGACGCGCAATAGGCCGTGTAGCCCGCCGGGTGGCCGAGCAGGCCACGGGCCGAGGAGGTGAGGATGATCCGCCCGCCAGATCCGGCAGCCCGCATCTGCGCGGCAGCGGCGCGCGCCATAAGCCAGCTTTGCGTCACGTTCGCGTCCATCACCCGCAGAAACCGCTCAGGCGTTAGATCATTGATCAACGCCACATCGTTCATGCCCGACGCGACGAGCAAAATATCGATGCCACCGAATTTGCGCGTGGCCGTTTCAACGATGTCGCGGCAATGCGCCTCAGAGTCCGGACGCAGATTGACCGTTTCAACCTCAGCGCCTAACGCAACACAATCAGTCGCGACGGCATCGAGCTCGGAACGCTTGCCCGCCGCAAGCACAAGCCGCGCACCGGCACCAGCCAAAACCTGCGCCGCCAAAGCGCCAAACGCGCCGGACGCGCCGGTAACAACCGCAACCTTGCCCTTGACGTCAAAAAGGCTGAGCGGATCGCGCAGCCAGGCCGGTTGTTCGTTCATGATTTCGGATACGGCATAACGACGATCATCGAGACCGGCTCGTTGGTTTTGTTAAGTATATGGCGTTCGACATACGGGCCAATGGTCAGCGAATCATGCGGCCCCAGCACGGCCTCCTGCTCGCCCGCGCGAACCCATAGATGCCCGCTGAGAACAACGTAAACCTTCTCGAGCGGCGACATATCTGGCCCGGCACCGCCGCCGGGCAAAAAATGCGAGAGCCCGACCCAGAAACTCTCAGGCCCGCCCGCCTCAAAGCCCTGAAGCCGTAGACCCCGTACATCGTAATGGTTTGGCGCTTCGTAGGGTTTCGCGTCAGCGATTTTTTTGACCAGCATGGTCATCACAAACTCACACCAGCTTCAATCCGGTAGCCCTGGCTTTTATCGATCATCGCAACCAGACGAATAATGCAGCCGTCGCCACGGTCCCAGTTCCAGGGGAAAAATGCAAAGGTAACGCGCTTGCCTGTAACGGCGTCGAGGTCACCACCGACATTCTCGATACCCAAAATACCCGCGCTGAACAATTTACGATGCACAGGCTCCCATTCGGGGAAATCCTGGTCCCAGCGCCGCCCGCCAGACCATTCGATATACTCCTTGGCCAAATGCGGCAAAAGCGGGCCGTTGCGGTGCGGACCAATGGCGGTGGCGAGAGGATGGTCGTTTGCCTGCGTATCATGGCCCACCACTTTGACCTTTTTCTCAATAAACCAATCCGCCGCTGAGGGCACAAAGCCCGGGCAATAGGCGAAATACTGATCATTATCCTCATATTGCTTGTGCCAGCCCGTGTTGATAATCACCACGTCCCCTGGGCGTACGACAGCGCCTGCGGCGGCCTCGAGATCATCATAGGTGATGGACTCCCATCGCTTTTTCGGGATGTGCACAACGATTCCGGTGCCGAAAAAATGCGGCAGCGGCACTTCGTCGATAAAGGGCGTACCGCACACAACATGTGCGGGCGCATCGATATGCGTGCCATTATGCATGGTGGTGGTGATGCGCTGCGAGAGCACGCCGGATTTTGCCATGTAATGTATACGCTCGATCTGCACATCCTGGAAATACGGCCAGTTAGGCGACTGGAACCCGAACCGATGCGATAAATTGTAAAATTCCAGCCCCATGCTGTTATCAAGGTTGCCCTCGAACGCAATCCCGCGAACGGTGACGGTCATGAACTTATATCTCCCCTGCAACGCCCGGCCTTTGTGTACCGTCACGTGATACACGTGTACCATTAAATTTGGTCAGCGTGCAAGCGGCAAGATCAGTCGCCGGCCAGATGCGCCTGCAAGCGCGCCCTCAGCGCCGTCAATTTCTCGATGATAAGCGCCTCCCGCTCAGCAAAGCGCGCAGCCGGCACCGGCACCGAAATCAACAGCGGGTTGCCGTGCATGTCCACAACCATAATACCCGCCGCCGCCACGCCCAGCATATGCTCCTCACGGTCGAGCGCGACCCCGGTCTTTCGGATTATCTCAATCTCCGCCGCCAAGTTATCAAAGGAAACAATGCTGTTGGGGGTCCGCGCCGGGTAGCGTTTGCCGACGATGCGGCGCAGCGCCTCATCGCTCAGCGAGGCAAGAAAAGCCTTGCCATTTGCGGTGCATGTCAGAGGAAACCGTTCGCCGACAGCAGATACAGCGCGCAGCCGTTGCGTGCCCGCCACCTGGTCGATGAATATGACATGGTCGTCCTCCGGGACTGACAGGTCAACCGTCTCTTCGAGCGCGCCTGAGAGTTCGAGGATAAACGGGCGGATGAACGCGGCAGGATTAAGCGTGGCGTTGCCAGCAAGACGGGCGAGCCCCGGGCCTAACCGCCAGCCGCCAGTGGCGGATGCGGACGCGACGAAAGCCTCGGCTTCAAGGGCAGCAATCAGCCGTTGCACGGTAGACCGGGGCAGGTCAGTCCGCTGCGCAATCTGTCCAAGTGATATGCCGTCACGTGCCCCAACCAGGCTGCGCAGCACCGCGCAGGCGCGGGCTATGACCTGAATGGGGGCGCCCTCCGTGGTCTCGCGCGCGGCGGCCTCGGCGGGCGGTTTGATAATGGATGGTCTGGGCATGGGGGTTCTTATCACCCGGCCAAACCTGCGCAAGCCAGTTACCGCCGGGTACCACGGCGCGGCTTGTGGCCGCCGCCAAGCCGCTTTGCATGAACCGCCAATAATTCCACGAAACGCAGGGTCAGTGGCGCGGGCGTCTCGCTCGTGCGCAGGCGGTAGCCAATCCGCCGCGTGGTCCCTGGCCCGGCGATGGGAATGGTGGTCAGAATGCCGTCCTCGCAGTCCTGAATAACGGCCTGGCGCGGCAGAATGGCCAGCCGATCACCGAGTGCCGCGATCCGCCGGATGGCCAGCAGCGAGCCGCAATAGACCGTGTCACGCGGTAGCGGCACACCAGCGGTAATGAACATTGCTTGCACCTGCCGTTCAAACGCGGAGCCCGGCGATGGCAACACCCAGCGCCGGCCATGCAGCGATCCTAACGCGATCTCGCGCTTCCGATCCAATGGCGTCCCGGGGCGCACCACAAGATCGAGGTGGTCATCATGCAGGGCGGTCTCTGAAATGCCCTTGATATCGGCATCAAAGCCGACAACGCCAACCACGATATCGAGTTCGTGCTGCAACAGACGGCGGTTCAAATCCTCATCCGGCCCTTCGGCAAAATGTACGGTCAGGCTGCCGACCTCGGTATCGAGTTGATTAAGTGCTGCGGGAATGAGGTTAACGAGCGTGATGGGTGTCGCGCCGATATGCAGGCCACCGGCGCCACCCTGCTGGCGGCGCAATAATTCCGCGCCGGCACGCGCCCTCACATTTTGAATCGTCTCAGCAAAATAGCTGAGCAATTCGCCCTCCGGTGTCAGAGTCGCGCCGCGCGGGCTGCGCACCAGTAACGCGCTGCCCGCCTGGCGTTCCAGATAAGCAATTTTGACCGAGAGTGCGGGCTGCGAAATACCAAGCGCCGAAGCGGCCTTATTAAAAGACCCATGTTTGGCGATCGCGTTGAGCAGCCTCAAAAGATTGCTGTCCGGCGTTATCATATTTTTATATAACCTTTAGTTTTATTATTATTGGACGACCCTCCCTGACACTGTCAACGTTAAAATATAATAATAATGGAGGAACTAAAAAATTGCATTCCTGGCAAGATTTATAATCATTAAAACATTCACGCGGAAACCATCACGTCGTGGCATGCCTCTCGCCGCAGGGAAAATTCGCGCGCTGATCGTCGCATTAATGCCCTCACCCCACGCCTCACTTTAGCCTCATAGACTGGACAGCTTATGTCGCCACACTTCACCCTAGCCATTGTTGACAGTCCTTTTCTGCCGAACGAATTCAACACGATCGCCACACGCGCCGTGGCCGCTGGCTGGACCGTGAGGCGCTATGATGGCGCGGCGGCGTTCGAAGGCGCAGGCGCTGATCTCGTAACAATCGATGCGATTCTCTGCATGGGCCATGGCCATTATGATGACCCGCTTTTCGCGCGCATGCCCCGGCTACGCGCTTTGCTCTCGGCGGTCACCGGTGTTGAAGGCTTCGATATCGACGCTGCCACCGCGCGCGGCATTGCGGTCAGCAACGGGCAGACTGAATTGAACTATATAGGCATGGCAGAGGCGACAATCCTTATGATCCTCGCCTGCCTTTACGACCTCGCCTTCACGCAGACCGTGCTGCGGCAAAACCTGCCGCGCCCCACGCCATTGCGGGCAAGGTTGCTGCGCGGACGTCGGCTCGGGTTCATCGGGTTCGGGCGCATCGCCCAAGAGGTCGCACTCAGGCTGCAACCCTGGGGCCTTGAGATGGTCGCATACGTGCACCGCGACAATCCCGCCATCACGCGTCTCGGCGTTGAACAGGTCGAACTTGATGAACTTCTCCGTCGCTGCGACATCGTCAGCCTGAATTGCAGCCTGAACGAAACCACGCACCACATTATCAACGCGGAACGTTTAGCACTAATGCGTCCTGACGCGGTGCTGATTAACGCCGCGCGCGGCGCCTTGATCGACGAGGCAGCGTTGTTCACGGCGCTATCCACCGGGCAGCTCGCGGCGGCGGCGCTCGATGTGTTCGAGACCGAGCCGCTGCCAGAAAACAGCCCGCTGCGCGGCCTGGATAACGTGCTGCTGACCCCGCACATGATCGGGCACACGAATGAATGCAATGAAACACTGATGGAAAATGCCTGGATAAATCTGCTGCGTGTCGAACAGGGATCATTGCCGCATCACCTCAAAAACCCGGATGTACGGCAGGGCTGGATCGCACGCATGGGCATGGCCCAGGCTGGCTGACCAAAAGGGAGACCATAAAAATGAATCATACAATCACGATGAAAGCCACTTTAAGCGAAAAAACACCGGCCCGCGCCTTCGCGATCCTGGGCTTGCTATTTGTGTTTCAGACAATCAATTTTTTCGACAAGCTCGCTTTCGGTGTTTCTGCCGTTTCGATCATGCATGAATTCGCACTTACGCCAAAGCAGTTTGGTCTCATCGGGGCCGTGTTCTTCCTGTTCTTCGCCATCGGTGGTACAGCCATCGCACTCTCGGCTGTGGGACGCTTCTCAACCAAGACAATCCTGCTGCTGCTCGGGGCAATCTGGACTGTCGCGCAGTTCCCGGTGTATTTTTCACATTCTTTGACCGTTCTCATCATCTGCCGGATGTTACTCGGCATCGGCGAAGGTGCCGCCCTCGCCACCGCAATGACAGCGGCGTATGAATGGTTCGCGCCAGAGAGGCGCAACCTGCCCTCGGCCATAATTCTTCAGGGCATCAGTGCCGGTTTTCTCATCGGCGGCCCTTTCCTCAGCGCCTTCGTCGTGAATTTTGGCTGGCATTCCGCCTTCCTGGTATGCGGCCTGCTCAGCCTCGTCTGGATGGCTCTGTTCGCTGCCATCGCGCGCCCCGGGCCCTTGGCGCCGGAGGGCCAGATGGCCAGCCTGCCTCGGCCACTTTTTCTGCCAGGCCGCGTGCTTTGGCTGGATTCTACCGTGATAGGCTGCATGCTGATCGCCTTCTTCGGCTATTGGGTCATCGGCATGTCGGCGGTATGGCTGCCTCCTTATCTGCGCGTCGCGTTAGGCTACAAGCCACAAGATGCAGGCTGGATCATCTCGGCGATCTATGTCGTGCAATCGCCTGTATTATTGTTCGGCGGTTGGCTCACCCAGCGCATGCGGGCGCAGGGCTGGAGTGCCCGGCTATGCCTGGGCGTCAGTTCGGCGGTAACCATGTTGGTCAGCGGCGTGGCGATGATCGCGGCGGTGTTCAGCCCGGTCGGTGCGTTGCAGACCGCATTGCTCGCCATTGCCTTTTCTGTCCCAAGCCTTACGACCATCTTTGGCCCCGTCATCCTGGCCGCCGTGGCGCCAGATTCACAGCGCAACAAACTCGTCATCGTCATCCTCTCCGCAACCTCCATCTCGGCCTTTTTTGCGACATTCATAAATGGCTGGATCATCGGGAGCTTCCCTGGCGATCCACACACCGGCTATCAAATGGCGTTTTCACTCGGCGGCGTCATGTTATTGCTGGGTGCTGTTGCGGGTGCGGCGCTGTTATTCCCTGAGCGCACAATCGCGCGCTTCGCCCGGATTGGGGAGAGCCGCAATGCTCGATAGACGAAATACCGCCAACAGCTTCGGTGACATGCGCGTCGCCACCCGCATATCTAACGAGGAACTGGCGCGCCGCGCCGCGGCACTGCGCAACGCCATGAAGGCGCAGCAATTGGACGCGCTGGTGTTCCAGAGCCAAAATGATTGGCTTGGCGGCTATGTAAAATGGCTGACAGACCTGCCAGCGCAAAACGGCTATCCACGCAGCGTCGTTTTTTATGCCGATGCCCCGATGACAGTGGTTGAAATGGGCGCGTTCGGCGCGCAGCGCGATTATGCAAACGGCGATGCGCTGCATCGTGGTGTCGGCAACTGGCATGGCAGTCCGTCCTTTCTCGCCGTCAACTACACACATGGCTATGACGGTGATCTGGTGGCGGCCGCTCTGCGTCAGCATGGCGCCCGTCGCGTCGGGCTGGTCGGCCTCGGTGCCATGCCGCATCGCTTCGTTCAGGTCATAGGCGATGCCTGCGCCGGTAAAACGATTCTGGAAGACGCAACGGATTTCGTCGATGCGATCAAGGCTGTCAAAAGCACCGAGGAGATCGCCCTCATAAAACAGGCCGCGCATTTACAAGATGAGGTGTTCGCCGAGGTGCTGCGAATCATCCGCCCTGGCTTGCGCGATATCGATGTCACCACGCACGCCCAGGCTTTCGCGCAGACACATGACAGCGAGCAGGGCATTTTCCTCTGTGGCTCAGCCCCGCTCGGCCAGCGCGCAAGCTTTCTCGGCCGCCACATGCAGAACCGCATGCTGGCAACCGGAGATCATCTATCACTGTTGATCGAAATCAACGGTCCCGGTGGCTTCTATACTGAGATCGCGCGCACCATCGTGCTCGGGCGCGCATCGGC
>JAQNCU010000357.1 GCA_029077775.1 Acidocella sp.
CCCGGTAAGGATGGCGCGGCCGGGCGGGAAGCTGATGGCCGTGTAATCCGCGATCTCGCCATCCGGACGGGCGAGAGGGCTGGGCAGGCAGAACTCGGCGATGTCGGTGTTGGTGATGGCATGCGCGGCGATGGCCTCCCATCGCGGGCTGGTGGCGGGCGCAGGGGGGTGGCAGACATCGACCGTGGCGCTGAGGCCGACGATGAAGTGGCGATGCGCGGCGGTGAGCGAGATGGTGGTGGTGAAATTGCCGAAATGATCGGTCTCATCACGCCGGTTATCCGGGGCGGGCGAGATGTCGAGTTGGGATTCGCGGATGATCTGGCCACGCCGGGCGCGCGGGATAAGGTGCATGAAATGCGTGCCGAGCACGACCGGCTCGGCGTATTCATAGGTTGTGGCATGGTGCAGGCGATAGATCATAAGGGTTTGGCCATGCTATTGCGCGGCTTCCAGCTCTTCCTCGTCCTCAAGCTGGTGGGCTTCGGGCAGCAGGGTGAAAAAGCGGCGATGCACGCGGTCTGAGAGCAGGCGCAGACCGGCGGCGATGGCGCCGAGCGGCGCTGACAGACCGCCGGGCTGGCCCGCGAGGTTGGTGGCTTCGGTTTGCAGCAGGCGGGCGGATTCAGAATCGTCATCGGCACCCAGCCGGGCGAGGGACGCGCACAAGGCGTTGCATTGATAACAAAGGCTGCGCGGGTTGCTGGGGTCGGCGAGCAGCATGGCGAGCACGGGTGCCGGGGCAAGAATGCCCGCGTGGCGCAGATCATAGCTGAGCACGCAATCGGCAAGCTCGATCCCGATGGCCATGCCGGGTTCGAGCCGCTCGGGCGGGCCGTTGAGCAGGATGGCGAGGTTTTCCGCCATGGCCTCGCCGCGTTCCAGCCGCCGCCCCAGTTCAAGGAACAGCCAGCTGCCGTCGCGCGACATGTTCTCAGAGGCGATGCCCGCGAAGCTGGCGGCGAAGTTCAGGATGGCGGGGAGTGCGGTTTCCTCGGTCGGCAGGGCTTCGGCTGCCTGTTGCAGAGCGAAGCGGACGGTGGCGAGCATGCTCGGGCTGAGCCGTTCCGAGGCGGCGTTGAGCAGGCGTTCAACCTCGCGCAGCAGACCGGCCAAGGGGCGGCGGCGGGCCATGGTGACGCGCAGCAGGCGGCCCGAGACCGCGCCACCCGCGATGTCCGACGGCAGCAGCCCGGCTTTGGCGAGGCAGCGCGCGATGAGCCCGCGTTCGGCGATGTCCCGGGGCAATGACGTGCCGGATTCGAGGCGGGGCAGGGCGATCATCATCAGCCGGGCGGCGGCCTCCAGACGTTCAACGGAGCGGCCGAGCCAGAACAGATTATCGGCCATGCGTGAGGGCAATGTGGCGGCGGCGAGGAATTTTGAGCGGCTGGGGGCCTCGGCGGGGGCGATGCCGGAAATGCGTTGCGGTTCATCGTCGTCCAACACCCAGATATCCTTCATCCCCGTGGCCACCTTATCTGCAGCCGTGCTGCTGTCCTGCAGCCCGAAGGCGAGGCCGCCGGGCAGCATTCGCCATGCCAGACCATCATGCCATGCGTAGAGTCGGAACAAGATGGGGTGGGAGGCGAGCCGGGGGCCGTCCACGAACGGGGCTTTTGAGGCGGTGGCGACGGGATCGCCGGTGACGAGCGGGAGTTGGGCCTCGGCCCCGGTGAGGGGCGCGAACAGCCTTATGAGATAGGGGGCAAGGCTGGGGGCCTCCAGCAACGCGCTCCCGGGGGCGTTCAGCATGGTGAGCACGCCCGCACGGATGGCCCCGAACGCGCCGGGAATGCCAGCGCCCGGGCGGCCACCTTGTTCCAGCGGGTCAAGCTCGATCCCTGAGATGCCGCGGATCAGGGTCGCGATGTGCAGCAGGCCGCTCAATGTTTTGACGTGCAAGGCCCCCGCGCGGGTCGCGAGATCACCGGGTTCGATGAGCAAAACGCCGAGCGCGCGTGCGAGTAGGGCGTCATCCATCATGCCCAGTGAATCGGTGCTGCCCGCATGGCGGGCACCCGCCGACAGGATGGCGACGAGGCCGCCTTTGGCGTCACGCTGGAGGTGATCGACCAGCACCTCGCGCGCCGGGCGCAGGCTGCGCAGCCCGCCCGCGCGGAAAATCTCCGGCACCGCGCCCGCCGCCATGCGACGCAAGGTGAGGGCGTGGCCGAGGCTGGGGATGACACCAGTATGGTCGCGCAGCAACTGGAAATCCCCATCCGGACCGCGAATAAGGTCCGCCGCGTAAAGAGATAGACGCGGATAGCCGAGCGGCGTGGCGGTGTGCAGGCTGCGCAGGAAATGCGGATTGCCGAGCACCAGGGCGGGCGGCACCATGCCCCCCCGCAGCAGAGTTTGCGGGCCGTAAAAATCATCGAGCACGGCACCCAGCAATTGCGCGCGTTGCAGCAAGGCGGATTCGAGCCGGGTGAAATCAGACGCCGTGAGCAATGCCGGCAGCGGGTCGTAATGATGGGCGATCGTGGCGCCGAACGGAGAGGCCATGCGCATCTGCCGGTTGAGAGCCGTGGCGCGGCGGGCGAGCTCCTCGGGCCCGATGTCGTGAATGGCCTCCATAACCGGCACCCAGGCGCTGCGCACCCGGCCCGACCGATCAATCATTTCATCGCTGGAGACCGTTGCGCGCATCTGGTTTGGCTTAACAGAGTGTTCCGTGGGGGGCTACCGGGAATTGCCAAATATTACGCAAGCCGAAACCGGGCATGGGGACTTGGTCCGTGGTTTGCATAAAATTCCAGGCAAGGCGGGCTTGCGGCGTAAATGCGTTTACAGGCAGGCTGGGGTGGGTACATGCTTGGAGGCGGTCTGATGGGTGTTGGTCGGATGAGGTTGAAAATGGATCAGGGTTGCGGGACACAGCGGGAGCAAGCCGCGTGAACGAGATGTTCCGCCAGGCCTGGCCCGATTACGACCCCGGGCGGTATTTTTGTGAGCTGACGCGGGCGCGGGCCGATGCCGGGCCTGTGCCGGAATGGTTGATCCAGCGTTTGAGTCGGATCGGGCTTGAGGATTTGCGGGCGCGCGCCCTTTCAGCCGAGACCGAGCTGATCGACCTCGGCGTGACCTTCACGGTGTACTCGGATGCCACCGCGATCGACCGGATTTTGCCGTTTGATTGCATTCCGCGTGTGCTGACGCACCGGGAATGGGCGTTGCTGGAGCGCGCCTGTGTGCAGCGTGTGACCGCGCTGAACCTGTTCCTGGGTGATGTATACGGGCCGGGGCATATTCTGCGCGACGGGATCATTCCGCCCGAGCTGGTGTATGGCAACGCCAAT
>JAQNCU010000358.1 GCA_029077775.1 Acidocella sp.
CCGGCTTTACCCGCCAGCCCCGGTGCGCGCCCCGCTCCGCCCCGCCAATTTCCGCGCGGCCAGAATGACGGGAATGGCGACAAGCGCGGCAACGAAGGGCCCAACACCGGCACCGTGGTCAAAACCCGCCCGGCCACCAAAAAACCGGCCATGTACAAGGTGCTGATGCTGAACGACGATTACACGCCGATGGAATTTGTCGTGCATGTGCTGGAGCGTTTTTTTCAGAAATCCCGCGACCAGGCCACCCAGATCATGCTGCATGTGCACCGTCGCGGAGTCGGCGTTTGCGGCGTTTACACTTATGAGGTTGCGGAGACCAAAGTGACACAGGTGATGGATCTGGCACGCCAGAACCAGCACCCGCTGCAATGCACGATTGAGAAAGAATGACCCTGTATTGTCTCAAAAGGTCACCATGTTAAGTTTACCGCTGTGGCGTTGCTGGCGGGTGAAATTTCTAAGGCCGGCCGGGCAGGCGACTGTGAAGCCCGGACATGAGAGCGCCGAGGCTCGGCGTAAAGGAATGGTTTAGACAGATGCTCTCTCGCAATCTTGAACAGACATTACATCGCGCTTTGTCGCTGGCGGCAGACCGTAAGCATGAATACGCAACCCTGGAGCATCTATTGCTCGGGTTGGTGGATGATGCCGACGCGCTGACAGTGCTGCGCGCCTGCGGCGTGGACATCGACAAAATCAAGAAGGATCTCACCGAGTTTTTGGACAAGGATTTGGCCGGTCTGGCGACCGACCGCGCCGGGGATCCGAAGCCGACGGCAGGGTTTCAGCGTGTGGTGCAGCGCGCAGCCATCCATGTGCAGTCATCGGGCCGTGACGAGGTCACCGGGGCCAATGTTCTGGTGGCTCTGTTCAGCGAGCGTGAGAGCCACGCCGTGTATTTCCTCCAGTTGCAGGACATGACCCGGCTGGATGCAGTTAATTTTATTTCCCATGGGATCGCGAAATCGCCCGGCAAATCCGCGCCACGTACACCGAACGGGTCTTCCGACGGGCCGGAGCCTGAGCGCGAGGAGAAAAATACGCCCAAGCGTGGGCAAGACGCGCTCTCAACCTATTGCGTCAATTTGAATAAAAAGGCGCAGGCCGGGAAGATCGACCCGTTGATCGGGCGAGAGCACGAGATCGAACGGACCATCCAGATATTATGCCGCCGCACCAAGAATAACCCGCTTTATGTGGGTGATCCGGGGGTTGGTAAAACCGCGATCGCTGAGGGGTTGGCCAAGCGCATCATCGATGGCGATGTGCCCGAAGTGCTGCTGAACTGCACGATTTTCGCGCTGGATATGGGCGCGCTGCTGGCCGGTACGCGCTATCGCGGGGATTTTGAGGAGCGGTTGAAGGCGGTGGTGACCGAGATGGAGGCCTCTCCGGGCGCCATTTTGTTTATCGATGAGATCCATACCGTCATCGGCGCCGGGGCGACATCGGGCGGAGCGATGGATGCCTCGAACCTGTTGAAACCGGCTCTGGCCCAGGGCAGCCTGCGGTGCATCGGGTCCACCACCTATAAGGAATTCCGGAACTACTTCGAGAAAGACCGGGCCTTGGTCCGCCGGTTCCAGAAGATCGATGTGAGCGAGCCATCGGTTGAGGATGCGGTGAAGATTCTGCGCGGGCTGAAAACGGCTTACGAGAAGCATCACAAGGTGCGCTATACCGATGATGCGATCCGTGGGGCTGTGGAACTCGCCGCGAAATATATCAACGATCGTAAACTGCCCGACAAGGCGATCGACGTGATTGATGAAGCCGGTGCGGCCCGGATGCTCCAGCCGGAATCCAAGCGCCGCAAGACCGTGACGCTGAAGGATGTCGAGGAGATGGTCTCCAAAATTGCCCGTATCCCGCCCAAATCCGTCTCGGCGGATGATAAAGAAGTGCTGCGCACGCTGGAGCGCGATCTCAAATCCATGGTGTTCGGCCAGAATGCGGCGATCGAGGCGCTATCGGCGGCGATCAAATTGTCCCGGGCCGGGTTGCGCGACTCAGAAAAGCCGATCGGCAATTATCTGTTCTCCGGGCCGACCGGCGTGGGCAAGACCGAGGTGGCGCGGCAGCTTGCCTCAACATTGGGGATCGAGCTTACGCGCTTTGATATGTCCGAGTATATGGAGCGGCATTCGGTATCCCGGTTGATCGGCGCGCCGCCCGGTTATGTCGGGTTCGACCAGGGCGGGCTCCTGACCGATGCCATAGATCAGCATCCGCATTGCGTGTTGCTGCTCGACGAGATCGAGAAGGCGCATCCGGATCTGTTCAACATTTTGTTGCAGATTATGGACCACGGGAAACTCACCGACCATAACGGCAAAAAGATTGATTTCCGGAACGTGATCCTGATCATGACCACCAATGCGGGGGCGGCGGATATGGCGAAGGCCGGAATCGGCTTCGGCCGGGCGGTACGCCAGGGTGAGGATGAGGATGCGATCAAGCGCATGTTCACCCCGGAATTCCGCAACCGGCTGGATGCGGTAATCCCCTTTGCAGCCCTGACACCTGAGATTGTGGGCCGCGTGGTCGAGAAATTCGTGATGCAGTTGGAAGCCCAACTCGCGGACCGGAATGTCACGATCGAGCTGTCATCGGCCGCTAAGGAGTTTTTGGCCGAGCGGGGTTACGAGCCGCTTTATGGCGCGCGGCCATTGGCCCGCGTGATCCAGGAGCTGATCAAGAAACCACTGGCCGAGGAATTGCTGTTCGGTAAATTGGTTAAAGGTGGGGCGGTGAAGGTCTCCCTGAAGGATGGCAGCCTCGCGTTTGACGTGACCGAGGCGGCGTTGCCCGCTTTGCCCAAGCCCGAATCCGAGGGTGATGACGGGGCTGGCGAAAAGCAGCCGGAAGAAGTGCAGTAGACACCGGCCCGGGCGCGCCGTTTTGCGCTGTGTCCGGGCTGGATTTTTTGTTGTGATCTCGATACAATATATCGGTGTCGAGATTGGATTTATGTTCTTGTGGCTCTGGTCTGCGTGAGCCGCGTTGTTGCGGGCTTGACCTTGCAACCTTAAGTCCCGCCGCCGCCACGCAAACGCTCGCCCCGTTTTTGCGGCGGGCAGATATGGCGTTGAAAAAAAACGATTATGCCGCCGCCGGAACGGATTTGCGCGAGATTTTGGAATTAGCGCCAGGCTGGGAAGACGCCCTGGTTTGTTTTTTTAATTTGTGCCGTGCCGAGCAGAACATGGCGGCGGCTGAGGCCGTCATCCGCCGGGTGGTGAGCCTGAACCCCAATCACTTCTGGGCAATCAACGAGCTGACATTGATCCTGCTGGCCAA
>JAQNCU010000024.1 GCA_029077775.1 Acidocella sp.
GCTCCGTAAATCGTGTGCGCATATTAAAACTCCTTATTCATAACGAATACTGATGCCGCCATCTACCGCGATGGTTTGGCCATTGACGTAACCGCCAGCGGCGGAAACCAGAAACAGAACAGCACCCGCAATCTCTTCGGGCTCGCCATAGCGCCCCACCGTCGACCGGCTGAGCTCACGGGCCAGCAACGCCGGATTATCGATAATGGACTTCGCCATGTCAGTACGCGTCAGGCCCGGTGCCACAGAGTTTGCGCGGATATTGGCGGCGCCATGTTCAACAGCAATATTACGGATATATTGTAGCGCCATTGTTTTACTGAGCGTATAGCTATGATAATTGCCGCTGCCAAATAAAGCCGCGACCGAGGAGATATTCACGATCCGTCCAAAGCCCCGCGCCACCATGCCGGGTAGCAGAGCTTGGCTTAGCCGGTGCAGTGCGAAAAAATTCGCATCCAGCGTTTTCGCCAGAACCGCATCGCTCATATCCTGGCTCGGCCCGACATGAATATGGAGCGCCGCATTGGCAACCAGAATATCAATCTGACCAAACGCTGCTTCGGCTTGCTTTACTAACGCCGTCAGGTCATCCGGCTTTGTGATATTCCCCGCGACCGCGACCGCCTTACCAAACCCATCATTCTGGCGGGCGTTGATCCGCAGCGCCATGTCTTCCGCGGGCTCTATTTTACGCCCGTTGATCACCACATTTGCACCATGCTGGGCCAACCGGAATGCGATCGCTTCGCCGATCCCGCGGCTGGAACCCGTCACGATCGCCGACCTGCCGGCGAGATCGAATAATGTGTCCTGCAACCCGATCGCCATCTGCATCAACCTTTGTTGCGCTTCTGGGAGTCGATCATGCCTTGTACAATCCGGCGATGATCAAACCCTTGGGTCGCCGCAAATTGCTTCACCAGCATCTCGTTCAAGACCAGATCGATCGCCTGACGATGGTACATGTTCAGCAACGCCTTGCTGCCACGCAGCGCGCTGGAGGGTTGTGCTTCCAGCTTCTTGGCGAGCAACAGCGCTTCCGCCATCAAATCTCCATGCGCCACCACCCGGTTGGCCAGCCCGCATGCCACGGCCGCTTCGGCGGCAATGCGATCGCCCGTGAAAATATATTCCTTGGCTTTCAGCATACTCATGTAAAGCGGCCAGGTGACTGAAATGCCGTCGCCCAGCACCAACCCGACATTGACATGTGGCTCGGCAAAAAAGGCGGTGTCGGCAATCAACACCAGATCACACAACGCGGCGAGTGTTGCCCCGAATCCTACAGCAGCGCCATTTACAGCCGCGATCACCGGTATCGGGATGGCCATCATGGCGGCAATAAATTGACGTGAATTTTCTAAGGTCTTCCTCGATAATTCAGGGTCTTGCGAACAGGCGATCAGATGCTGAAAATCGCCGCCACTGCTAAAAGCCTTGCCGGCGCCGGTCAGTATCACGGCCTTTGCTTCATCATCCTGGCCGATGGCCTTTGCGAGTGCCGACAATGCGAAGAGCATGGGGGTGGTCGCAGCATTGTGGTCTTTGGGCCGGTTCAGCGTGACAATCCTGATACCGCCATCAGCCTCTATTTTAATTTCGTCGGGTACGTCGTACATCAACCCTTAAGCATTCCTCTGATCTCGACCGACCGGTACCTAAGGTTTGTCACACATTGGCGATCCGTTTGGCATTGTCGCGCGAGACATATCGACAGCACGATGCCTCGATCAGCCAACCGAGGAATACTCTCCATTATCGCGTACCTAGATGAGATCGTATTAATCGATGCAATCGTCACAGAGGAACATGGCTATGGATAAAACATCTGTGGGGCCGGTCCTGGTGCTGGGTGGCACAGGTGCACAGGGCGGTGGGGTCGTGCGCGCGCTGCTCATGCGCCAAATACCGGTGCGCGCATTGGTGCGAGACCCAGCCTCAGTGGGTGCCGCGCAGTTGCAAGCACTTGGCGCCACGCTCGCCATAGGAAATTTTGAAGATCCCGCGTCCCTCACGGCTGCATGCGAAGCAGCCTACGGGGTATTTTCCGTCCAAAACGCTGCCGGTACGAGCCGCGACCCCGATCGTGAAAAGCGAGATGGAGCGAATATCATTGAAGCCGCCAAAGCGGCTGGTGTCACCCATATGGTTCACACTTCGGTCTCCGGCGCGGGCGCTTTCCATCGCGCGATGCCAGGATGGTCGGACGGAAAATGGTCGACTCTGGAAAATTATTGGGAAAGCAAAGCATTCGTCGAGGACGCCGTGCGCAATGCGGGCTTTTCCCACTACACGATCATAAAACCCGCTTTCATGATGGAAAATTTCATACCGCCCAAAGCTGCATTCATGTTCCCAGACCTCGCCGCCCGCGCGTTGGTTACGGCGCTATTGCCGACAACCAAGCTCGCGCTGGTCGCCGCGGATGATGTCGGCAACGCCGCCGCCGCCGCAATCGCCGATCCCGCGAAATTTTCCGGTGCGGAGATCGAGCTTGGCGGCGACTGGCTTACTATGGATGAAATTGCCACCACGCTTTCGGCCATAATTAACCGGCAGATCAACGCCTCGTCCCTATCTCCTGAAAAATTGATAGCGCGCGGCCAATTCCCGGGTTGGGTTAAAACGCAGGATTGGCTTAATAAAGTCGGCTACCCGGCGCGTCCGCAGGCGGCGCACGCGTTTGATTTGCAGTTGGTTGATTTCAAATCCTGGGCGGCAACCCACGCTGAGGCGATCGCCATGAACTGGCCAGGATAGTCACGGACGAGTCCAACAAAGTCTCAGCCAATTTTTAGAGGAAGTTTTTTTCGTCCCCAAAAATTGAAGCCGACATTACGCTCTGTTGGGCCGTCTAATTTCACGTCCGGCATTCTACGAACGAACATTTCCATCACCAGTTTAACCTCCATCCGAGAGAGCGGTGCGCCTGGGCAGCTATGCGCACCTACGCCAAACGCCATGTGTCGGGCCAATTCATCCGCAGGCCTCTCAAGCCAAAATTCCTCCGGGTTCGTGAATATTTCGGGGTCATGATTCGCCGCCCCGTTCGGCAGCCATAATTTTTGTTTGGCGCCAATCTCAATGCCAGCCACAGTGACTGGACATAGGCTGGTACGAAACATACCCAGTGCGGGTGGGTCACAACGCAGGCTCTCCTCGATGGCGATCGGAATCAGCCCCGAAGGGTGTTGTTTGACCTTTTCCCAACGCTCAGGTTTTTCGAGCAACCGCCACATTAAATTAGTAATGAGTGACGTGGTGGTCTCATTCCCGCCAACGAGCAGCCCCATCAGGGCGATCCGCTGCTCAGGGCGTGTCAGCCTGCGGCCCTGGAAATCGCCGCAAACCGCGTCTGATATCCAGTCATCCGGTAATATCGTTCCAACATGCGCGGGCTTCGGCTCTGTGATATTGGCTTTCGCCAGCAAGGCTTCACGTTGTTCGATGAAACCATCAAAAAAATCACATACGTCATGGTACACTTTTAGAAACGCCGCGTTATCCTGACCAAAACCGAGATCCATCAATTCATCAGACCAACGCTTCAGGCGGTGATAATCATCGCTGGGAATGCCGAGCAATAGTGACACCACAGCAACCGGAAACGGCAATGCAAAATCATCATGCAATTCCACATACGTTCCCTTGGCGAGCATCAGGTCGAGCTGCCGTTCCGCTAACTCTCGCACTTGCGGCTCAAATTTTGCTAGTGACGCGGCTGAAAGACGTTTTTTAAAAATATTACGAAATTCCGTGTGTTCTTTGCCGTCCGCAACAAACCCTATGGATTTCTGGAACACCGGAGACGTACCGTAGCGTGCTGTCCATGTCTTGTTATCCAAATAGGCCCGTCGAATATCGGCGTATTTGAAAAACATCCAGAATGGCGCTTCGGTCTCGCTCACATGGGCGACCGGACATTCACCACGCCTGGAAGCATAGCCGGACCAGGGGTCGCGTAATGCGGCTGCATCCATTGGGTTATATTTCAATTTGTCTGACATGGCTGACCTTTATAATGTAACGCCCTGGCATTTTGAATATGTTTCAAATCTTACGCGGCAAAGGGCAATGCGCTAAAAAATTCTGCAACATCGGCGGCAAACGCCTCCGGTTCTTCCAGAGCCGCGAAATGTCCACCAGAACTCATTTTTGTCCAGCGTTGCACATTATAATGCCGCGCCACGGCCTCGCGCGGCGGCCACAGCCAAAATTCCGCCGGGAACAATGCGCAAGCCGTCGGAACGGTCACGTGCGGCGGCGCATAACCGCCAGCCTTTGCCTCCTGATAGGCACCAGCATACATCCAGATCATTGAGGTTACAGCGTCATTGACCAAATGGATCATCAGATTGGTGATCAACCAATCTTTGCTAAAACGGCTCTCGATATCGCCCTTTGTATCGCCCCAGCCTTGGAATTTCTCTAACACCCAGGCGGCGTAGCCCACCGGATTGTCAGCCAGCGCCAACGCGATGGTCTGCGGCTTGGTCATATGTTCCATCATATACGCTGACTCCGCCTTCATCATGCGGTCAAGCTTTGTTCGCCACAGGCCTTCCTCAACCGTGGGGTCTGACGATGTCGGCACCGAGCACAGATTCAGATGCAAACCCGCCACATGCGCGGGCGCGTCCTGGGCCAACCAGGTTGATACCGCACTCCCCCAATCACCCCCCTGGACCCCAAACCGGTTGATCCCCAGGTGATCAACCATCAACATGCGCCACAGGGCCGCAACGCGCCGCGGGCCGATAGGTTTGGCGGGCCGGGCGGAAAACCCGTAGCCTGGCAACGATGGGATAACGAGGTCGAAACCCGCCGTGGTGAGATGCGTGGCGGCGGCGTAAAACTCATAGACCGAGCCCGGCCACCCATGCGTGAGCAGCAATGTCCGGCGGGGTGTAGGCCCCTTAATGTGCACAAAATGTACATCAATCCCATCGACCAGGCATTTGTATTGTGAAAACCGATTGAGATCGCGCTCAGCCGCCCGAAAATCATAATCGGTCCGCCAATATTCAATAAAGCTCGAAATATATCTCGTATCAGCGCCGTATTTCCAATTCTTGTCGTCACTGGGCGCGTAAGTGACCGTTGTATCGTCCAATCGTCGTTGGATCTTCTGCAAGACCAAAGCGGATACTTCGATCAGGAAGGGCCTCTGTTCATCGGACAAGTAAAACTTCATCCTATGTGGCGTGGGTGTAAATCTGAAAAGAGGCGGTGCCGAAGCACCGCCAAGTTCAGGGAGGAAACGTCCATAAACGTACGCACAATAAAATTGTGCGAGGTACAATTGCCGCATCCAACAATGACCGGCAAGGAACCAAACCGACAGATCATATCTGCGATGACAAAGGCAGCCCAGGACCAATTGTAACCGCGACATATCCTGGCCTATCGCGTATGCGCTTTGTCCCAATTGGCCACTTGCCGACATCGCGCCTTCTTTGCCTTACATTGGCTCAATGGCGCGGGATGGGCATAAAACGGCGCGTCAAAATTTTTTCTGGGCGAGGTGTGTGCGTGGTGACCAACTCAATATCCACCGATCCGGCTGCGATCCCCGAGGCAAAAGCGAGCAGAGGGTTCGCCGGGTGGGTCATTCTCGGCGTTGCTGTACTTTGCGTGCAGATTTATACTTACGCCGCATGGGTGATGTCGCCGGATTTCCGGCCAACGCCACCAGGTTCTGACCCGATGCCTGCCATCGCGCATGTTTCGATTGCAGGTTATGAATTATTTTCTATGCTCATATTGATTCCAGTGGTCGTCTGGTTCGTGTACGGCGTCGCCAAAACCGGCAAGATAGATATCACCCGGGCTTTGATGGTCGGCTGGCTTTCGGCTTATTGGCTCGATCCCTATCTCAACGTTCTCCGGCCGATGTTCACATATAATGCCTCAGCCGTAAATTTTGGTTCGTGGGCTTCGCACATTCCGTTTTGGCATAGCGCGGGCGGCGCACGGATAGCCGAACCGCTTTTGATCATAGCCCCGAGCTATTTTTACACATTTTCAACCACAGCGCTCATTGCTGTTTGGGTCATGAATCGTGCTGAGATGCTCCGTCCAGGGCTTAAATGGGCCGGATTGTTATTGGCGGGATTTATTGGCGTGTGGTTCACGATGGAACTTTTAGACATCGTGGCGACCCGTTACATGGGGTTAGACGCTTGGCCCGGTTCGGTGCAGTCACTTTCCCTGTGGGGCGGTGCATTTTATCAATTTCCCATTTATGAACTCATTTTTTTCCCCTCGCCATTCGTCGCCTGCGCATTTCTCATCCGCTCCGCCGATGCCCGAGGTGATACCGCCATCGAGCGTGGAATTTCAGCTATGGCTGGCCCACAATGGCGTCGTAATATGTTCAGAATATTTGCGTTTGTTGCCTTTTGTAACGTCTGTAATTTTGCGTATACGGGTGGAATGGCTCTGACGTCTCTGGCGGCAAATCCATGGCCCGCAGGCGTTCCTAGCTGGCTAGCGGATGGTCAGTGTGGTGCCTTCACGGGCCTGCCGTGCAAGCCATAAACTCACTGCATATCGCGTGTGCGGTGCCTTTCGGCGGCGTATGGCAGCAGGCTTTGTAGATGAGGTAACTTGCATATGGCGAGTTAAATAGGACGCGGAAACAGCGACTTTGCGTATAATCTGGTTAACTCTTTTCGGCGAATACGCCAATAAATTTACTTTGGTGGCACGGATAGGTTTTTGCTATTTGATGCCACCCGGCTCGGTAGATTTTGACTTAATATTCGGAAACGTAACAAAAAGTGCTCCGCAATTTACGAGGCATGTCTGGGAAGGGTAAATAAATGAATGAAGATCGTAAAATGACCAAACAAAAACTCTTGAATTCAACGGCCTTCGGCGGCCGGGCCACAAAGGTTAAGGTTTATAAAACACTTGCCGCGGGCGTCATCGGGGGCTTTCTGGCGTCGGCGCCTCATGCGGCATATGCGCTAAATCTCTACGATGGCGAGGCTGTTGGCAACAACCTTGAAATCAACCTCGATACAACAATCTCATACACAGGCATCGTCCGGACCGGCAGACCGTCATATTTCCTTACCAAAAGCCCGTTTGCGGCAAATGGCAATGACGGCGACAATAATTTCAGCCATGGCCTCGTATCTAATGGCTTTGAAATTACCCCGACATTCGACCTTCGTGACGGCGATTTTGGCGCACATTTCAGCGCCGATGCCTATGTGAATACGAGTTATCTCGGCACAAACCAAAACCACGATCCCTATACGAACAACTCCTTCGATGCCGGGGTCATCAGTCGCACCAATGACTTCACGAGTGCCACCCGAAATGTTGAGGGTCTCAACGCACAGGTTCTTGATGCGTTTGCGTATAAGAGCTTCCATTTTGGTGCCGATGACGCGCAGACCGTAACCGTGAAATTCGGGCGTCAGACCCTTATTTGGGGACAAAGTCTGTTCCTCTCGAATAACGGCATCGCTGCTGGTATGGCTCCGTTCAACGTTATCACAGCTGACAACAATCCAAACGCCGAAACTCAGCAAATTATTATGCCGGTTGGTCAGGCGGTTCTCACCTATCAGCCCAACCAGGTCCTTACCTTGCAGGGCTATTACCAGTTTGAGTGGCAGCCTGACTTGATCGAAGCTACGGGCTCTTATTTCAGCTCGGCAGACTTGTTGGGCAAAGGTGGCGCCAGCTTTCTCCTCGGCGGACCTCCTGCTCTCAGATCGAAAGACCTCAGCCCGGAACATCAAAATGGCCAGTTTGGTGCCTCCGCTCAGTTGACGTTGGGTAATTATGACGTCGGCTTTTACGCTCTTCGATTCGATTCAAAGGCGCCATCCCTGTACGTAAATGCGCGTACGAACAAGTATTATGCCGTCTATCCGCGCGATATCTGGATTGAGGGCACATCTCTCTCAACCACGGTCGGGCCCGCGAACGTCGCCGGTGAAATTTCGTTCCGACAGCACATGCCTCTGGTAGATTCGTTCGGAAGTACCGGCTTTAACCCTACAGAGAACGCAAACTCCAATCCCGGATATCCGGTGGGAGACACCTGGGCTGGTCAAATGTCGGCGATCTATGTGTCCCCGGGCGTTCCCCTTGATCCGGGCGGGATAACGATGGACGGGGAAATCGGGTTTAATCATCTGTTAAAGGTAACACGAAATGCTGGTGCGCCATTTGGCATATCGGCCTACCAGGGGCTAAACTCGATCTCTCAGGGCCGGACATCGACGGCGGTTAACATGGAGGCCGTTGTTACGCCGAATTACTACGATGTTTTGCCGAATCTTTCGCTCGGGTTCCCGATCGGGTTGTCTTACAATATTTATGGTCGCTCCGCTGTTGACGCAACTGAGAACCATGGAACAGGAAATCTTACTCTTGGCGTGACAACAACGTATAAAGTGACTTGGGTCGCAAATGTGACATTCAATGATTATATAGGGCGTGCCAATCCGCTACTTGCCGGCGAATCTTCGATCGCTGACCGGAACTATGTTTTGTTCAATCTTCAGCATTCTTTCTGATCTATCGGGAGCATAACGGCAATGAAAAGACGTACATTTGGTTTAATGGCTGGTACAAGCATGTTGGCTTTGATGGGGTCGGAACGCCGCGCTTTGGCGCAGACGGCTGACGCATCGCTTTTGAAAACAACACTGACCCCGTTTGGATCTGAGCGCGCAGGTAACGCCGCGGGCACCATCCCTGCCTGGACAGGTGGGCTGACCGAGATCCCTGCCGGCTTCACGTGGGACACGCAAAAAGAACTCCCGCCTGATTTTTTTGCCGACGACGCCATGCTGTACGAGGTTAACAGCTCAAATATGGCGCAATACGCTCATCTGTTGACCGAGGGTTTGCAAGCGCTGATCCAGAAAACTGGCTTCAGCCTACAGGTTTATCCAACCCGCCGGACCCACGCAGCCCCCCAATGGGTCTATGATAACATCGCTACAAATGTTGGCCGCGCGCAGTTAGATGCTCAGGGCGGTCGGTTTGGCTTTCATGGCGGCTACGGAGGTATCCCTTTCCCAATCCCCGATAGCGACCCATTGGCTGCGGGGGCGCAACTTGTCTATAACCATGAAGCTAGATGGAGTGGCACTTACCAGACGACTCAGAATTCGACATTCACGGTTTCAAGCGGCCAGGTGACATTGGTGAATGCCCAGCGTTCAGTCGCCTACTATCCGTATTATGATAATACGAAAACACTAGCGCAGTATAACGGCTATTTCTTTATGCTCGGCGGTCCAGGGCAATACGCACCAGCGACGGTCGCAGGTGGTCAGATTATCAGCTACGAATCAAGCAACCATGAGACACATCCCGATATTGCTTGGCAGTTGCTGGCAGGGCAAGGCCGCGTGCGTAAAGCGCCAGAGGTCGCTTTCGACACACCGTCATCCTACGCAGATGGAATTATAAATTACGACGAGTATTACGGCTTTGGCCAGTCATTGGAGGAGTATGATTGGAAGCTGATCGGCAAGCAGGAATTGCTCATGCCCTACAATAATAACAAGCTTTTCCACGTTGACCCCTATAAGGTTCATCTGGCGAAATTCATAGATCCAAAGGTACTCCGTTGGGAACTGCATCGCGTTTGGGTTGTTGAAGCGACCCTGCACCCTGGTGAACGTAATGTTCTCGCCCGCCGCAAACTCTATCTTGACGAAGATACGTCGGTTATCGGCTGTGTAGATTCCTGGGATGCCGGTAACAACCTGCAAAGACATATCCATTTGGCGAATGCAAATTTTCCAAACCTTCCCGGTAACATATATCTGAACGCATTCGGATACGATCTACAAACCGGCAATTACCTGTCTATTACTGGCCAATGGGGCACACCGCCCTATAATGGGCCTACAACATTCGGCCCCGTGTCAATGTCATGGTTCAACCCCCAGGCAATGGCGGCGGAGTCATCGTATTAATAGCGTAATGTATGCTAAAGGGGTTCGAGTATAGGCTTCCCATTCGAAACCCATCTAATGCGCGTCGTGGGCAAACATGCCAACGGCGCGCTTTCTGACTTACGAGCGGACGTGAAAATGCACCTATCTTACTTTGGCTGGCTACCAGGGAAATGGACCAAGATAAGGGCCAGCGTCTTTCTCATTTTGTGTTTTGCGGCTTATTGTCCAAGCGCCGTAAAAGCTTCGACGTTGAATGATGCCGCAATCACGGTTCGGTATCCAACGAATGCTCTTCTGATTAGCGTGGCCATTGCCGGTACGCGTATAGTCGCCGTTGGCGCGCACGGCCTTATAATCTACTCCGATGATAACGGGCAGAGTTGGCATCAATCATCGGTGCCGACCAGCGAGACCATAACGTGCCTAGCCTTCGCCACTCCAAATGACGGCTGGGCTGCAGGTGGGCAGGGTGTCGTGCTGCATACGTCAGATGGCGGTTTGACCTGGCAACGGCAGTTTTCGGGCGCGCAAGTATTGCCGCTGATGCAGGCCGCCGCCATAAAATTAGCCACCGCTGATCCATCATCCGCAGCTGCACAGCTCGCCGTCCGGCGGGCAAATATTTTTATGAATGCCGGGCCCGATAAACCTTTCCTTACCATCTTGCCGTTCAGTCCAAACGCAGCACTTATCTTCGGCGCTTACCGCATGGCCATCCTCACCACCGATGGCGGTAAAACATGGGCTGATTGGAGCCTCCATATTGGAGACCCGATCAGCCATAATATTTATGACGTGGTGAGGAGCGGATCATCGGTGTATCTGGCGGGTGAGGCGGGAACCGTATTACGCGCGACCAATTTGGATAAGAGTCCAGCGTTGGATTTCAGCATGGCCACGGCACCGTCCCCGGGTACCCTGCTAGGAATCTTGAGCACCAGGACAAACACGCTTATCGCATTTGGTGTCGCGGGAGAGGTCTTCAGAAGCACAGATTCCGGCCAAACCTGGACGCGCTCGAATATCTCTGTTGGAACCGATTTGCCGGGTGGCACCATATTATCATCGGGAATAATTGTGGTGGTCAGCGAGGATGGGGGCGTATATGACAGTGATGATGACGGTGTGTCCTTCCAACGATTACCCATGAACCAAGATATGGCATTATTCGACGTGGCTCAGGCATCAAATGGGAATGTTGTATTGGTCGGTTCAGGTGGAGTTCGGATATTGCCTGGAATTGATTTTAAGTGACATTTTTGATTTAGGCGCTGTTGCGTGAAGGATTAGATGCATTGGACTACGGTGATAAAGATATGGTAGTCCATGGTAATATCGAGGATTTCGATAAGGCCAGCGGTTCATTTTTTGAACGTATCCTATTTAACAATAGACTCGTATTTTTTCTGCTTTGCGTCGCCATAACGGCGTTTTTGGGTTTTAAAGCCATTAGCGTCCGCGTGAACGCTGATTTCAATGACACCATTCCCACGCACCAACCATTTATCGTTAATTATCTCCACCATTACAATGATCTCCAGGCGCAGGCGAATGCCGTTGAAATTGCTGTCACAGCGAACAAGGGAACGATCTTAAATCCTCATTATCTTAAAGTGTTGTCTGAAATAAATGACGAGGTCTATTTGTTGCCAGGGGTCGACCGTCCGTTTATGACGTCCCTCTGGACTTCAAATACGCGCTGGGTTGCCGTTACGCCGGATGGCTTGGATGGTGGCCCGGTCATTGATGGTTCTTATGACGGATCATCTTATCAACTGAACCGTGTTCGCCAAAATATTCTCAATACCGGACGCGTAGGTAGTTTGGTAAGTGACGATTTTCGCTCAAGCATGATCCATGTACCGCTGCTTGAACTGAACGACTTTACGGGTAAGCCACTGAATTACGGCGATCTCGCCCGTCGGCTCAATGATATCCGCATGAAATACGCCACTCAGGGTGTAACATTACATATTATTGGCTTCGCGATGATCGTTGGCGACATGATCAATGGCATCGATAGAATTTTAGACTTTTTTGGGCTTTCGATCATCATCGCGACGGCCTTTTTGTTTTGGTACACGCGCTGCGTGCGCAGTACGCTCTTGGTTGTATTTGCTTCTCTTACCGCCGTAACGTGGCAGATGGGTTTGCTCTCTCTCCTCGGGTTTGGGCTGACACCCTATTCAGTCCTCGTCCCCTTTTTGGTTTTCGCCATCGGCATGAGCCATGGCGCGCAAAAAATGAATGGGGTGATGCAAGATATCGGGCGCGGCGCCCACCCGCTTGTCGCCGCGCGCTATACGTTTCGGCGCCTATTTTTGGCCGGTTTCGCTGCGTTGATTTGCGACATGACTAGTTTTGCCGTTCTTATGACAATCCGCATCGTGGCCATTCAACAGCTTGCACTCGTCGCAAGTATCGGTGTCGGTCTTTTGATCATCACAAACCTAATGATGCTGCCGGTCATGCTTAGCTTTACCGGTGTCAGCAAATCCGCTGCTGAACGGACACTCCAAACCACACCAAATGCGAAACGCACGAGACAGAGTCATTTTTTATGGGATTTTCTGAACCTTTTCACGACACGACGGTTTGCACAAATCGCCATTATTTTTATGGTTATCATCAGCTGTGTCGGCTGGTCGGTCGGCAGAAACGTACAGATAGGCGATCTGACGGCAGGCGCACCGGAATTGCGTCAAAACTCTCAATATAATCGAGACAATAGCTTTATAAACGCGCATTTCACGACCGGCACAGATACGTTCATCGTGCTTACTGACACGCCACTTAATGGCTGTGTGAATTATAACACCGTGTCGATGATCGATAAATTGCAATGGCGGCTAGACCAGTTGCCTGTTGTTCAGTCAACAAAATCGGTTGCAAGTTTTGCCAATGCCGCCTTTATGCTGTTTACTGAGGATGCGCCAAAATGGTACGGTCTTGAGCCTACGCCTGGCATTTTAGGCGCCATGGCCAAGCGCATGCCGGACGGACTCGCGAATTTCAGATGCACATTCGCACCAATCTACGTCTCATTGACTGACCATAAAGCAAAGTCTCTCGATCTAGTCGTCCGTACTGTTCAGAAATTCATTGCTAACCCAGCAAACCAGGGACCTGATTTTAAAATGTCCCTCGCTGGCGGGAATGCCGGTATCGATGCCGCCACAAATATCGTCATCAAACAGGCAAATCGTAATATGTTATTCCTGGTTTATGCCGTGGTTATCGCTTTTTGCTTTATTACCTTCCGCTCCTGGCGCGCGGTGGTCTGCGCGGTCTTGCCACTCACGGTTACATCTATTTTAGCCCAGGCGCTCATGGTGTGGCTCGGCATTGGCATCAAGGTAGCTACCTTACCTGTTGTTGCACTTGGCGTCGGTATTGGTGTTGATTACGCGCTTTATGTCTTGAGCATCATGCTTAAAAATCTGCGGCAGGGATTTTCGCTGTCTGAGGCATATCACCAAACGCTCCTTTTTACTGGGCGCGTGGTGATCTTGACCGGTATTACGCTTGCGACCGGTGTTGCGACTTGGGTTTTTGCGCCTATTAAATTTCAGGCAGATATGGGTTTACTGCTGTCTTTTATGTTTCTGTGGAACATGGTCGGGGCAATGATTTTTCTACCAGCCCTGGCGTATTTTTTGTTACCACAAAGACTATTCAAGCCTGCAAAGCCTGCCTAGGTATCCGCCGATATCATGCCCATGCTTTTAATGATTAAAGCAATGCGGTAATTTTGGTTGATAACGAATACGAGATGGGGGTGCCATGCCAGTTTCAAACGAAAAACTGAACGCATTATTCGCCATTCCATCGAAAATTGCCATCGTAACAGGCGCAGCCTCTGGAATCGGAAAAGCCACAGCACATCTGTTCGCCCATGCAGGTGCAAAACTTGTCATCGCCGATATCGACATTAAGGCAGCACAAAACGTAGCCTCTGACATCATAACCGCCGGAGGTGAAGCGCTTGCAGTCGCCGTAGATATTTCTGAGGAGACACAGGTTCAACGATTATTCAAGCGGCTTTTTGATGCCTACGGCGGCATCGATATTCTTGTAAATAACGCAGCGTACCGCCCGAAAGCAGATTTTCTTGAGATGTCGGTTGAAACGTGGGACCGCATGCACGACGTCAACACGCGCGGAACGTTTCTGTGTATGCGGGAAGCTATAAAACTTATGCGGATACAGGGTGCTGATCGCGGTGGCGCCATCGTGAACATTTCCACGATCGGCGCGGCACACCCAACCATTTTCAATAACACCCACTATGACTCATCGAAATCTGCCGTAAATGGCATGACCCGCACGGCAGCCGCTGAATTCGCGGGCGATGGCATTCGGATTAATGCGATCATGCCTGGTGGCGTACACACTGAAGGAACAATGAAAATGCAAGACGGCAACGCAGTTTCCACGCCGAAAGGCCCGATCATGATGCCGGGCCGCATGTTGCTCGGCATGGCGTCGCCATTGCAACTGGCGAGCGCGATATTGTTCCTCGCCAGCCCCGCATCAAGTTTCATGACGGGTCACATCATGGCCGTTGATGGTGGTTATCTTGTCGGCTGATCTCAACATACCAGGGACAGACCCTGTCGTGATCTTACCATGCCTGCACTCACGCGGAGATGTTGGAAATATAATCGATAAAATTTATCAGCACGAAACGAGGACGATATGAGCATGTCTCAACCATCTGACCATGATCCCGCCACTGTTCTCATCGACACCAACATTCCAGCAATTCGTATGATCCGATTAAACCGGCCCGCTGTCATGAATGCACTGACGCGGGATATGGTGGCGAGCATCAACCGCGAGCTTGACAATGCCGCGGCCGATGCGTCTTGCCGTGTTGTCATCATAACCGGCGTCGGGCGCGGTTTTTGTTCCGGTCAGGACATGGCAGCCGCAAATCTTCGCAATAAAACCGGCTCCACAGGGGTTGTTGAAAAGATGTACTGGCAGGAGCAGTTTTCGGGTATGGCTGCGCGGATCCGCGCTCTGCCTCAACCCGTTATCGCCGCGGTAAATGGCGCCGCTGTAGGTGCCGGCATGGGGATCGCACTGGCGGCCGACATCCGAATTATTTCAACCACGGCAAAGTTTCTCGTAGGCTCGGTAAAAATCGGACTTTCCGCTGGTGAAACGGGGATCAGCTATCATTTGCCGCGTTGGGTCGGTGCGGGGCGGGCTTTCGAGATCCTTTTGACGGGGCGCGCCATTGAGGCTGCGGAGGCTTTGCAACTCGGATTGGCCACAAAGATGGTTGAAAATGATCAGCTTGAAGCAGCGTCAATCGCACAGGCGCATGCAATTATGGCGAATAGTCCCTTTTCTGTACGTCAGACCAAAAATCTGATGTGGGCGAGCCTCGATGCGAAGGGGCTGGACGATGTCATAGCGTTAGAAAACCGAACGCAAATTTTGGCAACCATGACTGAGGATTATAAAGAGGCTACAGCCGCCTTTATCGCCAAGCGTCCGCCGGAGTTCAAAGGCGTATAGAATCGCCCGGGTTTTTCTGGCGGCAGCTTGTCTCTTTTCGTGCTTGGACCTACTATGCTCGTTGAAGACCATCTGATTGGAATTCGGCGTGGCAAACAATGTCGACGACGACAAGCCGGCGCAGCCTGACGACAGACTCGAACCCTCGACACCGAGGATTAGTGAAGAATCTCTCTTTAAACGACGGCATGTGTTAACCACAGGTCAAATTAATGACCGCATCGCAAAAACACCCACAAAGCGACGGCCTGAGGCATGATCATTTTATCGGCGGCGACATAGAGACGCGTCCCGGCAGGGTGTTGCGTTGGTGTGAGCGTTTCCAATCAGGGTGATTTGGTTCGTATCCCTGCGGTGTGAACCGCCTTGTCTGTTGGGTGTTATCACCTGAAGCTACGCTTTTAAGCTGAGCTTACGAGCGGAGTTAACTAC
>JAQNCU010000359.1 GCA_029077775.1 Acidocella sp.
CCGACGCCAATCGGGTGGTTATTCATAAGTAACACCAGATCAGCAGGGACCAATGGCGCTAAAGAAATCAGAACTTTATTCCTCGATCTGGCAATCCTGCGATGAACTGCGCGGCGGCATGGATGCCAGCCAGTACAAGGACTACGTCCTGGTCCTCCTCTTCATCAAATACATCTCGGACAAGTACGCGGGCATCCCCTACGCGGCCATTACCGTGCCGCCAGGGGCCAGCTTCGCGGATATGGTCAAGCTCAAGGGCAAGGCGGACATCGGGGACCAGATCAACAAGAAGATCATCGCCCCCCTGGCGCGTGAAAACCGCCTCGCGGACATGCCGGATTTCAACGAGGACAGCAAACTTGGCTCCGGCAAGGAGAAAGTGGAGCGCCTCACCAACCTCATTGCCATTTTCGAGAATCCGGCCCTCGACTTCTCCAAGAACCGCGCCGATGGCGATGATATTCTGGGCGATGCCTATGAATACCTTATGCGCCACTTCGCCACCCAGAGCGGCAAGAGCAAAGGCCAGTTCTATACCCCGGCGGAGGTCAGCCGGATCATGGCGCAGGTTATCGGCATTCATGCGGCCAAAACCACCAGCGGCACCACGGTGTACGACCCCACCTGCGGCTCCGGCTCCCTTCTGCTGAAGGTGGCGGATGCCGCCACCAGCAAGGTCACGCTCTACGGGCAAGACAAAGACTCCGCCACCTCCGGCCTCGCCCGCATGAATATGATCCTCCACAACGCGCCGGAGGCGCTGATCGAACAGGGCAATACCCTGGCCGACCCCAAATTCAAGGATGGCGACGCGCTCAAAACCTTCGATTTCGTGGTCGCCAATCCGCCCTTCTCGGATAAACGGTGGGGCAATGGGCTGGACGCGCAAGCCGACCCGTTTGACCGCTTTGCCGCCTTCGGCATTCCTCCGGCCAAGCAGGGGGATTATGCCTATCTGCTCCATATCGTCCGCTCGCTGAAGCGGAGCGGCAAGGGTGCCTGCATTCTCCCGCACGGGGTATTGTTCCGGGGCAATGCGGAGGCGGAGATACGCAAAAACCTCATCCGCAAGGGCTATATTGCGGGCATCATCGGCCTGCCGCCCAATTTGTTCTACGGCACCGGCATCCCCGCCTGCATCGTCGTGATCGACAAGCAGGACGCGCAATCCCGCAAGGGCATTTTCATGATCGACGCCAGTGCAGGCTTCATGAAGGACGGCCCAAAAAACCGCCTGCGGGACATGGACATCCACAAGATCGTGGACACCTTCGTAAAGCGCCAGGACGTGCCGAAATACGCCCGCATGGTGGGGTTTGATGAAATCGAGAAGAACGATTTCAACCTCAACCTGCCCCGCTATATCGATAGCCAAATGCCGGAGGACGCGCAGGACATCGCGGCCCATCTGCAAGGTGGCATTCCCGTGGCGGATGTGGATGCACTGCAAGCCTATTGGGCCATCTGCCCTAAATTGCGCAAAACCCTGTTCACCCCCAACCGGCCGGGCTATGTGGACCTCGCCGTGGAAAAATCCGCCATCAAGGCCAAAATCCACGCACAGCCGGAATTTTCTGCTTTCATCTCCGGCATGAACGCGCATTTCGCCGCGTGGCGGGAGAAGCGCCTTCCCTGGCTGAAGAAGCTGAAAACAGGCTGCCACCCGAAACAGGTAATTGCCGAACTGGCGGAGGATTTGCTGGCCCATTACCAGGGCCGGCCGCTCATCAACCCTTACGATGTTTACCAGCACCTCATGGATTACTGGGGTGAGGTGATGCAGGACGATGTTTATGCCATCGCCGCCGAGGGGTGGAAGGCAGAAACTTACCGCATCATCGAGAAAACCAAGAAGGGCGAGAAGGATAAAGGCTGGACCTGCGACCTTATCCCCAAGCCGCTCATCGTGGCGCGGTATTTTGCAACGGCGCAAAAAACCATCGATGATCTGGTAGCAGGGTTGGAAACCATCGAGGCCAATGTTGCGGAGCTAGAGGAGGAACATGGCGGGGAAGAAGGTTTCTTCTCTGATTTGGACAAGCTGGACAAGCCCAATGTCACGGCGCGGCTCAAAGAGATAAAAACCGACAAATCCGCCAAGGATGAAGCGAAGGCGTTGAATGAGTGGCTGAAGCTGACCAGCGACAGAGCGGAGATGAAGAAGACGCTGAAAGAGGCGGAGGCGGCACTGGATGAGAAGGCCTATTCAAAATACACGAAGCTATCGGAAGCTGAAATCAAAACCCTGGTGGTGGACGATAAATGGCTGGCGGCATTGGATGCCGCCATTCATGGCGAGATGGACCGCATCAGCCAGGCCTTGACCCAGCGCGTGAAGGAGTTGGCGGAACGGTACGAGACACCATTGCCGGAGTTGGCGGCAAACGTGGCGGCGCTAGAGAAGAAGATGAATCGGCATCTGGCCAAGATGGGGTTTGAATGGTGAAGGCTGGGTACAAACAAACTGACGTAGGGATTATTCCGAAGGATTGGTCAGTCCAGCCTCTAGCGGCATTCATTCCGAAGCTAGAGACAGGCGTTAGCGTAAATTCAATTGATAAAGAACAGCAGGTATTTGGACATGACGCATTTGTCTTAAAAACCTCGTGTGTGTCTGCAGGGAAGTTTTTTCCAGAAGAGTGTAAGCAAATCATCCCGCGTGACATCTCACGTGCAAAAACTTATGTACGGAAAAACAATATTGTTATTAGCAGAATGAATACTCCAACTCTCGTTGGGGAGTGTGGATTTGTTGAGCTAGACTATGAGCAGCTTTTTCTTCCAGACCGTCTATGGATGTTTGGACAAGGCAGCAACGAGTCCTTCTTTATTCGGTGGCTTTCATATCTTTTAAGTTCTTATCCAATTGGTCGAGCGATCAAGGAATCTGCGACTGGCACCAGTGGCAGCATGAAAAATATCTCGAAAGGCTCTCTCCTCGGAATCTATGTTCCTGTTCCTCCCACCAAATCGGAGCAAGAAGCCATTGCCGGAGCGTTGAGTGATGCGGATGCCCTCATTGAATCCCTGGAGCAACTGCTCACCAAAAAGCGCCAGATCAAACAAGGCGCGATGCAGGAATTGCTCACCGGCAAACGCCGCCTGCCGGGGTTTAAGGGGAAATGGACTAGTGGTAAGCTCAGGGATTTTGGGCATTTTTCTAAGGGCCGCGGTGTAACGCGGGATCAAGCTAATAGTGGCAACATTCCCTGCGTTCGGTATGGCGAAATTTATACACACCATAAT
>JAQNCU010000360.1 GCA_029077775.1 Acidocella sp.
AAATTCGGTCTGGAGTATTTTTTAGCCAATGGACCCGCGGGTTTGGCCGTGGCGGCGGGCAATGAGATTTTTCTCGACCTGAAGCTGCACGACATCCCGAACACGGTTGCCCAGGCGGTCAGGTCCATGGCCTGCGTGCGCGCTGCCATGGTCACGGTCCATGCTGCCGGCGGCCCGGCGATGATCGCGGCGGCGGCGGCGGCGGCGGCGGAAAGCCCGATGCCTCCCAAATTGCTGGCGGTGACGGTGCTCACCAGCCTCGATGCCCACGCATTGTCAGAAACCGGGGTTGCCGGGGGCACAACGCAACAGGTGCTGCGCCTGGCGCGGCTGGCTTTGGCCAATGGCGCGGATGGGCTGGTCTGCTCGGCGCATGAGATCGCACCGCTGCGGGATGCCTTTGGGGGCAAGCCTCTGCTCGTGGTCCCCGGCATCCGGCCAGAGGGCGCGCCGCGCGGCGACCAGGCGCGGGTGATGACCCCTGAGCAAGCGGTAAAGGCCGGAGCTGATTATATCGTGGTGGGACGGTCGATTACCCAGGCACCCGATCCGGTGGCGGCGGCGGCGGCGATCGCCGCTGCCATCGCAATGATGCAGGGCTGAGGCGGCATTGGGCAGGCAGGTAAAAATCTGCGGCATCAACAATGGGGAGTCGTTCGATGCCGCGGTGGCAGCGCGGGCGGATTATCTGGGTTTTGTGTTTTACCCGCCATCTCCGCGATATGTGACACCGGCGCAGGCGCAAAACCTCTCGGCGCGGCACGCTGGCGGCCCGCTTCGTGTCGGCCTGTTCGTGACGCCGCAGATCACGGATATCGCGGCGGTGCTCAGCGCCGTGAAGCTGGATGTTTTGCAGATTTACGCGGACCCGGGGGCGGTTGCCTCGGTCAGGGCGACATTCGGGCTGCCGGTGTGGCGGCAATTGGGTGTGGCGGCGGCAACCGATTTCCCCGATGACGATGAGATGGTCGAGGGCTATGTGGTCGAGGCCAAGCCGCCCGCTGGGGCCTCGCGGCCTGGCGGCAACGCGACACTGGCGGATTGGGCGCTTTTGGCGGGGTGGCGGGCGACGAAATTCTGGTTGCTCGCGGGCGGGTTGCGCCCGGATAATGTGGCGGCGGCCCTGCGCCAGACAAATGCGCCAGGGGCCGATGTTTCATCAGGCGTAGAGAGTGCTCCGGGTGAGAAAAGTGTCGAACTCATCGGGTCATTCACGCGGGCGGTGAAGCTGATCGCGTCATAAACGCGTATATTTATCGCGTGATCAATGCGCATATCTTACGACGGCCGGCTGGATATAGGCGGCGATGCGCGCCATGCCCGTGGCATCAGGGTGCAATGCGGGGCGTGGCGGGGTCATGCGTGGGTCGACATAGAGGCCCGGATCGGTGACCCCATCGTGGGTCAGCACAGGGGCCACGTTGATAAACGTGACCGCCGGGTTTTTTTGATAATATCTTGCCAGGGCGGCATTGGTGAGCCGTGTTTGGCGGTCTACCCAGGGTGAGCGGACCGACGGCAAGACCCCCAACAACAATATATGCGTGGCGGGAAGGTCTCGCCGCGTGTCAGCCACAACGGCCTCGATCCCTGGGATCGTCATGGCCGCATCCCAGTGGACAAGGCCGAAATTATTCGCGCCGATCAGGATGATGGCGAGTTTCGGGTGCAGGCCCGAGACCTCGCCATGGTCCAGCCGCCAGATCAAATTGGCGGTGGTGTCACCGATAAAGCCGAAATCCAGCGCGTGATAAGGCGCGTAGTAATGCTGCCATACGGGCAACACGTTATCATAGCCGTGGTCGCCCGTGCGCTGCCAGTAATAGGAGATGGAATCCCCCAGCCAGATGACCCGCGCCTGCGGGTCGGCTTTGGCCAGGGCGTTGGTCTGTGTGAAATGCGCGCGCCACCAGGGCAGATCCATCCGGCTGATCGGCGCGGTCGCGAGGTTAACCCTGGCTTGCGCCGCCAGCGGCAGTAACAGGCTGGCGGCGAGGATGATCCGGCGGATCATAGCCCGGCCAGCAGCAGCATGAAGCTACCCGCGCCGAAGATGGCGCAGTACCAGGCGAAGGGCAGTAGCGCCCATGCCTCATGCTCGCGGAAATAGCGCATCAGAAAAGCGGTGCTGAGAAACGCGACAACACCTGAGATGATGGCGGCCAGGAGGGCGACGCCGAACAGCGCGTGGAGTTCATGCGCGTGCAGCAGTTTCGGCACCTCCAGCACGCTGGCGGCAAAAATCACGGGGGTGCCCATCATAAACGCGAATCGCGCCGCCTCCTCATGCCCCAGCCCGCGCCGCAGGCCGCCGACGATGGCCGCACCGGAGCGTGAAATGCCCGGCAGGAAGGCCAGGCACTGGAAAAACCCGATGACCAGCGCGTCTGTGTTCGACATGTCGCCTTTGGCCCGTATGGCGCGGCCGCGCAGGCGCTCACCCATTAACAGCAGCCCGGCATTGGCGATGAGAAACAGCGCCGCGATCAAGGGACTCGCGAACAGATGCGCCACGGGTTTTTTGATCGCGAACCCGATAACGACCGCGGGCAGCGTGGCGATGATGAGCCGCAGCAGAAAGCCCCGCTGTTCCCTAACCTCCGCCGTATAGCCCTGGCCCAGCGTGCCACGCAGCAAGGCCAGCCAATCGGCGTAGAAATAGATCAGCATGCCGATGCCGGTGCCGAGATGGAGCATCACCAGGAAGGGCAGAAACCCTGGGCTCGCCTGATTGATCCCCCAATGCAGCAGGGCCGGGACCACAACCGCGTGGCCGAGGCTGCTGACGGGAAACAACTCGGTGGCACCCTGCAGGATGGCGAACAGAACAGCATGAACAAAACTCATCAAAGCTCCTCGATACAAATATGGTCTGTGCCATGGTGGTGGCGCGAATAATCGCCATGTGCTGCATCGCAGAATTCAATGAAACTGGTAAGCCGGAGCAGATGACGATTTCACAAAGTTCCGGGCCATCACGGATGATGGTTGGCCTTCTGGAGGTGTCCTGCGGGGGATTGGTCGCCAATATTTATTATGCGCAGCCGTTGGTCGGGTTGATCGGCCCCGCTGTGGGGCTCCTGGCGGGTCAGGCGAGCCTTATCGTCAGCCTGACCCAGCTTGGGTATGCCGCCGGGTTGGTGCTTTTGGTGCCACTCGGCGATTTGCTGGAGACGCGGGGGCTGGTTGTGCTGACCATCGGCATTTCCATCCCGGCGCTGCTGCTGGCCGGAGTCGCGCA
>JAQNCU010000361.1 GCA_029077775.1 Acidocella sp.
TTCAGCGCGGTTACATAGGCCTGGTGGTGCTTGTCATGGTGCAGTTCCAGCGTCTCCTCGCACATATTCACAGCGCTGAGAGCGGTTTTGGCATAGGGCAATGCCGGGAGTTCGAAAGCCATGTGGCGGTCTCCATAATTGGTTTTGACGTAAAGATTAGCTATGGACTACCCATGCCTGCGTCAAGCGATCATCTGGCGCGTCTGCGCCGCGCCGACCCTGACCGCTATTTCACCGTCTTATTCGCGCCGCCGGCCGCGCGTGCGCCGCTCGCCTTGTTATATCTGTTCAACCATGAGCTTGCCCGCGCGCGTGAGGTTGCCTCCACCCCGTTGCTCGCGCTGGTCCGCCTGACCTGGTGGGGGGAGGTGATCGACGGCGCCAACCGCGCGCATGAGCTTGCCACACCGCTGCGCGCGGCGCTGGACCGGGGGGTTTTCGCAGCTGAGGACCTCGCCGCTTTGGTCGCTGCCCGGCAATGGGAGGCGCAGGACGCGATCCCCAGCCTGCCTGAATTTCTCGACTATGCGCGCAACACGGGCGGCAAGCTCGCGCGGGTCGCAGGCCGGGTGCTGGGTGTGGATTCGGAGATTATCGAGGATCTCGGCACCGCCTATGCCATCGCGGGTATTTTGCGCGCGGCACCAAGGCTCGCCGCGCAGGGTCGGTGCCTGTTGCCCGCCGACGGCACCAAGGGTGAAGCCCTGATCGCCCATGCGCGCACCCTGCTGGCCCGCCCGCCGCCGCGCGCCGCAGTGGCCGCTGCATTGCCCGCCGCCTACGCGCGCCGGGATTTGGCGCACCCCGCCCGCAAACGCGGGTTGTCGGACAGGTTGGCGGTGATCCGCGCCGCGATCACGGGGCGGCCGTGAAATCCTCACCCGTCAGCGTGCTTGCCTGCGCCCAGAGGGATTTGGCAATGTCGGTGTCCAGCGCGTGCGGAGATATCCGCGCCACACCGGGTCTGCCGCGAAACTCATTCAACCCGGTCGGCCCATAATACCCGCCGGGGACCACATCCGCCCCCGCCGCCGCCAGCAAGACAGGCAGCGCCCCTGCGGCGGCTGATTGCGTGACGAAGGGTGTGCCAAGGGTCATCAGCACGTTCATGATGCTGCGCTGCCCCGGGCCGTTGGCCATAAGCTGGGTGCGCGCCACGCCCGGGTGTGCCGCCAGGCTGGTCAGCCCCCACCCGGCCGCATCCGCCCTGCGTTGCAGTTCCAGCGCGAACATCAGCATCGCGAGCTTCGACTGCTCATAAACCCGCCAAGGGTGATATAGTTTCGCCGCCATCAGATCATCGAGATTGATCCGCCCCGGCCTGTGCGCGATTGACGATAATTGTACCGTCCTGGCGCCCTTGGTCGTCAGCAATATGGGCAGAAGCCGCGCGGTGAGCGCGAAATGCCCGAGAAAATTCACGCCGATCTGCGCCTCGAACCCATCCGCCGTGAGCTGGCGGCGGGGCAGCGCCATGATCCCGGCATTGTTGACCAGCACGTCCAGCCGGTCATAAGCCGCGCCGAAACCCGCCGCGAAACCACGCACCGAGGCGAGGGACGCCAGATCTAACGCCATGAACCGCGCATGGCCGGGCGCTTGGCGATTCACCGCCTGGGCCGCCGCCATACCAGCCTCGGCGCTGCGGCAGGCCAGCACGACCATGGCCCCGGCCTGCGCCAGGCCGAGTGCTGTGTAATACCCGATCCCGCTATTGGCACCCGTGACCACCACCACGCGGCCAGAGAGAGACGGCAGAGGCTCCATTTTCATGCAGCCCCGGCCATCAGGCGCGCCGCCGCCACCGCGAAATAGGTCAGCACCCCGGCGCAGCCCGCCCGTTTGAAGCCGAGAAGGCTCTCCATCATCGCGCGGTCACGGTCCATCCACCCGCGCTCAACCGCCGCCATGATCATGGAATATTCACCCGAGACCTGATAAGCAAAAACAGGTACTTCAAAGCGTTCCTTCACACGCCGGATGATATCCAGATACGGCATACCCGGCTTGACCATCACCATATCCGCGCCTTCGGACAAGTCCATCGCGACCTCACCCAGCGCCTCCTCGGCATTGGCGGGGTCCATCTGATAGGTCTTTTTATCACCCTTCAGCGCCCCGCCGGAGCCTATGGCATCACGGAACGGGCCGTAAAACGCCGAGGCGTATTTCGCCGCATAGCTCATGATCCGCGTATGGATCAGCCCGGCGCTGTCCAGCCCGGCGCGGATCGCGGCCACCCGGCCATCCATCATGTCAGACGGTGCGATGATATCGATCCCCGCAGCCGCCTGGTTCACGGCCTGGACGGTTAAAATCTTCACGGATTCATCATTCGCGACATAGCCATCGCGCAGCACGCCGTCATGCCCGTGGTCGGTATAGGGGTCGAGGGCGACATCCCCGACCAAAGCGATGTGTGGGTAGGCGGCTTTCAAAATCCGCGCGGCCCGGCACATCAGATTATCCGGGTTCAGCGCCTCGTCCCCCTCGGCGTTTTTTAGGTCCTGCGGTGTTGCCGGGAACAGCCCGATGGCCAGTATCCCCAGCCGCGCTGCCTCGGCCACGTAACCCTCCAGCCCGTCGAGCCCGGTTCGGTACACGCCTGGCATGGCGGAAATCCCGGTTGGCTCGCCGCCGCCCTCGCGGATGAAAATCGGCCAGATCAGGTCATCGGTCGAGAGCCTGTGCTCGGCGACGAGCCTGCGCGTGGCCTCATCAAAACGGTTGCGGCGGGGCCGTGTGGCGGGGAAGTTGCGGTGTATCATGGCATTAGCCTAACCCGACTCCCCCGCCTTGGCGAGCATCTACCCTCGCTCAGAAACTATAGGCGAAACCGATATTCGCGCCGAACTGCGTGGTTGTGCTGAGCGGCTCGTACAGAAAAAGCGTATTCGGCGTTGCCCGGTAACCGGCGTAGTTGAAATGCTCATAGAACAGAGTACCTGTGATATGGTATGGGCCGCGCACATCCTGGTCGAGCCCAAGCGCGATCCGCTCCTCGGCGCTCACCCCCATCGAATGGGTGACCCCGAAATTATTCAGCGCGATGCCCGACCCGACCAGCGCCATCATCTCGCCGGTGACCGAGGCCACGAGGGTCGGCGTGAGCGGCGCATCGATCTTCAACCCGCCACCGAACAGCCCGGAATGGTAGAACTCATCCGTGCCGATCGCGCCCTTGTTCTCAATGTTCCGGTTCCAGGCCTGATAGCCAAAGGCGAAGAACGGGATCACCAT
>JAQNCU010000025.1 GCA_029077775.1 Acidocella sp.
CGGGTCGCTTCGAGATTGTCGCCTCGTTGAGCGGCCAGCCAGCCGCCGACCTTCGCTGTTGCCAATAAGACCTTGTCTGTGGCGAACTCCGCCTCGACCCGGGCGAAAGCGGCGGCTATCGCCCACCTCTCCGAACGGACGAAGTCGTCCACGAAGATTGCTCCGTGGCTGGCCATAAACGATCTTGCGCCCGGGGCGAGATGGTCCGAGACGGCGCCGGTAAGGCCGTAGCGTATTCCGCCAACAACGTCAGCGACCTCGCGTACGCTCTCCGCTGTCGGAGACACTATGGTGCCTCGCTCGCTCCCTGTTTTAGGCCCAGTGCTCGGGTCGGTGTCACCAGCCGCAAGGTAGCCAGTGGCCCATCGCGGTGTAGAAGTGCCGCTTGTTGTAGTGGAGTTGCTGACCACGGGGGGTGGCCTGCGATTTCCTGGGTGGGCGCACCGCCGATGGGGCTGCCCGAGGGGATCGGGGTCGCCTTAAAATTATGCGAGGCGGTGCAGGATCTGGCGGCCATACAGATCATCCACCGGGATTTGAAGCCGGATAACATCATGTTGCTCGCGCATAACGAGATCCGGTTGCTGGATCTGGGGCTTGCCTATCTGCCGGGGATCGACGCGCAGGACGCCGTGAAGCCGGGTGGCACGTTGCGCTATATGGCGCCGGAATTACTGCAAAATGCCCCCGCCGATGCGCGCACCGAGGTTTATGCACTGGCGGTCACGATCTATCGGATGTTCGCAGGCGGGGCCTTCCCCTTTGGCCAGCGTGAGGCGGTGCCGCTGGCCCGGTTGCGGCCGGATTTGCCGGGCTGGCTGGGGGTGTGTCTGGCCCGCGCGCTGGAGGGTAAACCAAGTGCCCGGTATGATGACGCCGGAGCCTTCGCGGCGGCATTGCAGGCCGGGCTGGTCAGTGGGGCGGAGGCGCAAGCCAAACCGCGCCGGTGGCCAATGGTAACGCCGCTGCAAGGCTGGCGGGCGGCGGCGATCATCCTCGGGTTCGGGTTTTTGGTATTGCTGCTGCGCGCGCTTGGAGTGCGATGACATCAAAATTACCCACTTTTTGGTTCCATTTGATGAATGAATCGCCCTCTAATCATTTATTCAGAGGCGGATTCGGACACAAAACTGAGTCGCAACAGCGATACAGCTTTATGTCATCCGGCTCTGGATGATTCGTATTTTATACATGAGCGATCTGCACCTGGAGATGGAGCGTTGGCAGCTGCGCGTGCCGGGGTGGGAGCGGTATCTGGCGCGGCACCGGGCGATTGCCAAACACCCGGCGCGCGGGCCACTGCTGAACGGGCTGGGCAGTGTGGATTTGGTGGTGCTGGCGGGCGATATTCATAATGGCCTGCGCGGCATTGTCTATGCCGAGCAGGTGGCGGCGTATTTGGCGGCGCCGGTCGTATATGTCGCGGGCAACCATGAATTTTATCACCACGACATCGCCCGGCTGCTGCCCGCATGCCAAAAAGCCGCGCCGCATTCCGAGGGGCAAGTGCGCTTCCTGGAGCGTGGGGTGGCGCGTTATGACATACGCGGGCAGCGGGTGACTGTTCTCGGCTGCACGATGTGGACAGATTACGACCTTACCGGCGACCGACAGGCGGCGATGCGCGTGGCGAAGACCCAAATGAACGACCATGCGCTCATCCGGTTGGGCCGGGCGGTGTTCACACCCGATGACGCCCGCGCCCGGCATTTAGAATCGCGGCTCTGGCTGCATAAAACACTCGCCAGGCTGACCCGCGATGACCCGGCTGCCCGCAATATCATCGTCACGCACCATGCGCCGGGTGCGGGTTATCTCGGCGCGCGGGTGGGCGGCATCGCGCCTGCCTATGCGTCGGACATGGTGATCGAGTTTGCCTCATTGCGGCCCGCGGCGTGGGTCCATGGACACACGCATTTCACGCATAACTCAGTGGCCGAGGGAATGCGGATCATGTCCGCGCCGCGCGGCTATGTGACCGAGGGTGCCGAGACCATGCTGGATTATAAACCCGGGATTTTGGAGATTTAAACGGCGGTGGCGGCCATCCCCAATCCATTCTACGAGCCGGCGTGGCAGAGCGCGCTGGGCCGGGCCGAGGGCGCGCTGGCGCAGTGCAAGCTCACGGCTGAGATGGCGGCGCAACAGGGGTTTGGCGGGCCACGCCATCTGGTGGCGCTGCGGGCGCTGGATGCGGCGCGCGAGGCTGTGGCAGCGGCCTGGCGCAGCCGGTTTGAGAGCATCGAGGCTTATGCGCGCTGGCGGTTCTCCACGCTGAAACGCGACCAGGAGGATATGCTGGTGCAGGATTTCGCTGCGTTTTTCAGCATCGAGGACGTGGATGCGGCTTATCTGCGCGCACAAACGCGGGTGGGCGAGGTGCTTGCAGGCAAGGCGGCGTTTCTCAATATTGGCCAGCCTGTGGGTTTGGCGGCGTTTGGCCCGGGTGAAAAAATCTTGTCTTCACCACGGCGGTTCTCAGCGGCTGAATTGGGGCGGCAGGGTGATGAAATGCTGGAATGCGTGGTGAGCTTTCATGAACGGGGTGCGGAATTTCACATCTGTATCGGGCATCGCTGGGGGGCATTATCGGCGGGGGCCGAGGATGCGTTCAGGCTGATCGCCACGCAACTGGCGCGCCAGACGATTATGATTTTGAGCCCCGAGGCGGAAATTTTGTTCGCGGGCGGGCAGCACGCCGCCCCTGCCTATCGCGACCTGATCCGTGCGGTGAATGACCATGCAAGGCGTTTTGTTTTCTATCGGCATTTGCTGCCCGCGCGGGGCATGAAGGAGCAGTTTTGCAGGGTGGATATGGGGTGGGATGGCGCGCGGTTTATCGATCCGGATTTTTCCGCGTGTTTGTATGAAGCCGTTCCGGCATCGCTGGTGAAAATTTGACCGTCAAATTATTCCTGGACATTATGGTATTTTACTGACAGGAATAAAGTTGTTCCAGATGTGTGACCAAGGGCTGTGAGATATTCCGCGTTATCGGTCCTGAAACAGGCGCTTACCGGCCATAAAGGCTGGCAACCCGCCTGGCGTGATGCGGTGCCAGCGCCGCATTATGATGTGGTGATTATCGGTGGCGGGGGTCACGGCCTCGCCACCGCTTTTTATCTGGCCCGGGATTATGATGTCGGGCGGATCGCGGTGGTGGAACGATCATGGCTCGGCAATGGCAGCATCGGGCGCAACACCACCATCATACGCTCGAATTATTTGCTTCCCGGCAATCTGCCGTTCTACGAACTCTCACTGAAATTATGGGAAGGGTTGGAACGCGATATCAATTACAACGCCATGGTGAGCCAGCGCGGCGTGTATAATTTGTTTCATTCCGATATGCAGCGCGATGCCTATGCCAGACGCGGTAATGCCATGCGGCTGCACGGAATCGATGCCGTGCTGCTGGACCGTGCGGCATTGCGCAAGACCATACCGTATCTCGATTATGAAAATGCGCGCTTCCCCATCCAGGGCGCGTTGTTGCAGGCGCGCGGCGGCACGGTGCGCCATGATGCCGTGGCCTGGGGGTATGCGCGCGCGGCGGCGAAACTGGGGGTCGATATCATCCAGAATTGCGAGGTGACAGGCATCCGGCAAATGGGTGGCGTGGCTGTGGGGGTGGAGACCAGCCGGGGTTATATTGGCGCCGGAAAGATCGGCATGGCGGTGGCGGGCGCGACATCGCAGGTGGCGGCGATGGCCGGGTTGCGGTTGCCGATCGAGAGCCATGCCTTGCAGGCTTTTGTGTCGGAAGCGGTCAAGCCGCTGGTTGATCACGTGATCACCTTTGGGGCCGGGCATTTTTATATCTCGCAATCCGACAAAGGCGGATTGGTGTTTGGCGGGGATATTGACGGGTATAATTCCTATGCCGCGCGGGGCAATCTGCCGACCATCGAGGATGTGTGCGAGGGCGGCATGGCGATGATGCCGATGCTGGGCCGGGCGCGGCTGGTGCGCCATTGGGGCGGCGTGATGGATATGAGCATGGATGGCTCGCCGATCATCGACAAAACGCCTGTGACGAACCTCTATCTCAACGCCGGGTGGTGCTATGGCGGGTTCAAGGCGACCCCGGCCTCCGGCGTTTGCTTCGCGCATCTGATCGCGCGTGAGGCGCCGCATGAGGTCGCGGTGGGATACCGGTTGGACCGGTTCGCCGAGGGGTGGGTGATCGACGAGAAAGGTTCCGGCGCGCAGCCGAATTTGCACTGATGCGCCTCCAATGCCCCCATTGCGGCCCGCGCGGTCTGGCTGAGTTCACCTACCATGGCGATGCCACCGTGCAGCGCCCGGTGGATCGTGGGGCCGGGTCAAGCGCGGCGTGGGCGGATTATGTGTATCTCCGTGATAACAAGGCGGGCGTTCATCAGGAATACTGGTATCATCAGGCTGGGTGCCATGCGTGGTTGGTCGTCACCCGGCACATGCGCAGCCACGAGGTCATGGCGGTGCGCGCGGCGATGGTGCGGGCATGAGCGGACGCAGGCTGGCGACAGGCGGGTTGATCGACCGCGCCCGGCCAGTGGATTTTTCGTTCGACGGCAAAGCCTATCAGGGGTTCGCGGGGGACACTCTGGCGTCCGCGTTATTGGCAAACGGTGTGCGGCTGTTCGGCCGTAGCTTTAAATACCACAGGCCGCGCGGGGTGCTCTCCGACGGGGTGGAGGAGCCCAACGCGCTGGTGGAATGGCGCGATGGCGCCAGGCGGGAAGCCAATACGCGCGCCACGGTGGCGGAGATTTTCCCCGGGCTGGCGGCGCGCTCGCAGAACCGGTTTCCGTCGTTGAAATTCGATTTGTTGTCGGTGAACAACGCGCTGGCGCCGTTATTCGCGGCCGGGTTCTACTATAAAACCTTCATGTGGCCCGCCTCGTTCTGGGAGCGGGTTTATGAGCCGCTGATCCGCCGCGCCGCCGGGCTGGGCCGCAATGCGGGGCTGGCCGACCCGGATGCTTATGAGGCGGTGAACCTGTTCTGCGATGTGCTGGTGATCGGCGGCGGCAAAGCGGGCATTGCCGAGGCCATGGCGGCGGCGCGCGCAGGCGGGCGCGTATTGCTGTGCGATGAGCGCGCTGGCCTGGGCGGGCAGGCGCTCTCAGACGGCGAAGCGGTGGATAACGGCGCGCTGGCGGCCCTGCCGAACCTGCGGATCATGAACCGGACCACGGTTTTTGGGGTGTATGATGGCGGGGTTTATGGCGCGGTGACCCGCCTGACGGATCATCTGCCAGTGCATGAGGCCGCCGGGCCACGGCAGCGATATTGCCGGATCATGGCCACGCGCGCTGTGCTGGCGAGCGGCGCGATCGAGCGCCCCATGGTGTTCGCGCATAATGACAGGCCGGGCGTGATGCTGGCCGGGGCGGTGCGCGCCTATATTCACCGCTACGCCGTGGCCCCTGGGGCGCGGGCCGTGTTGTTTTTGAACCATGACGAGGCCGCGCGGACCATACCGAGCATGGCGGGCGCGGGCATGGCCATCGCGGCGGTCGTGGATGGGCGGGCGGCAAGCGGTGCGGCGGTGCATGACGCGGCCAAAGCGGTGGGCGCGCCGGTGTTCGCCGGTGCTGCGGTCACGCGCGCATTGGGGCGGATGGGGGTAACCGGGGCGGAAATACGTGGCGCGGATGGCGGCATGTTCCGCGTGGCGTGCGACATCATCGCGGTCTCCGGCGGCTGGAATCCGGCTTTGCATTTAACCTCGCACCTGGATGGCAAGCCGGTCTGGGATGACAAGATCGCGGCGTTCATCCCCGGCAGCCTGCCGCCGGGGATGGTGGTTGCCGGGGCGGCTGCGGGGGCGGGGATCAATGAGGGGATTATACCGCTATGGCATGTGCCATCCCGGCCCGAGACATCGTTTGTGGATTTTCAGAACGATGTGACGGTGAAGGATTTGACCCTGGCGCAGCAGGAGGGGTTTGGCGCAACGGAGCATGTCAAGCGTTACACCACGCTCGGCATGGCGACCGACCAGGGCAAGACCGGGAATGTCAACGCGCTTGGCATTATGGCCGGTGGCTGCGCGATGATGGGCACCACGCGGTTCCGCCCGCCTTATACGCCGGTGGCCATCGGCGCGCTGGCCGGGGCGCATCGCGGCATGCGGTTTCGCCCCGTGCGGCTGACCCCGACGCATGGCTGGGCCGAGGCGCAGGGGGCAATGTTCACCGATGCCGGGCTCTGGAAGCGCGCGCAGTATTTCCCCCAAGGTGGTGAGGATTGGCGCGAAGCGATGGTCCGTGAGGTAAGCGCGGTGCGCCAAAGCGTGGGCATTTGCGATGTGACCACCTTAGGTAAAATTGACATCCAGGGGCCTGACGCTGTGGCGTTTCTGGAGTTTGTCTATGCCAATGGCTGGCGCAATCTGGCCGTGGGGCGGGCGCGATACGGGCTAATGCTGCGCGAGGATGGGTTTGTCATGGATGACGGCACCTGCGCGCGGCTGGGTGAGTGGCATTTTTTGATGACCACCACCACCGCCAATGCCGCGCGGGTGATGCAGCATCTGGAATTTTGCCACCAGGTTTTGCGATCCGATCTCGATGTGCGGTTTGCCTCAGTGACGGAGGCATGGGCGCAGGTGGCGCTGGCCGGGCCGCGCGCGCGCGATGTGTTGGCAAGGCTGGTGGATGATGACGCAGATGTCTCGAACGAGGCGCTGCCCTATATGGGCGTGCGCGCTGTACGGCTGCGCCAGGGGGTGCCAGCGCGGGTCTTCCGGCTCTCATTCTCGGGCGAGCTTGCCTATGAGATCGCGGTGCCTGCGCGATTCGGGGCGGATTTGCCGGCATGGTTGATGGCAAGCGGCGCGGATTTTGGGATCACGCCCTATGGGACCGAGGCGCTCGGCGTGATGCGGATCGAGAAGGGCCATCCGGCGGGGGCGGAGCTGAACGGGCAGACCACCGCGCATGATCTGGGGCTCGGGCGGTTGCTCTCAAAAGCCAAGGATTATGTGGGCCGGGCGATGAGCCAACGCCCCGCTTTGTGTGATCCGGCGCGGCCCGGGCTGGTGGGTTTGCAGCCGCTGGACGGGGTGAGCCCCTTACGCGCGGGCAGCCATATGCTGCGGCCCGGTGCACCCGCCAATGCCGCGCATGATGAGGGTTATGTGACCTCGGCGGCGTTTTCACCCACGCTCGGGCACCCCATTGCGCTCGCGCTGCTGGCGGGAGGTGTGGCGCGCCAGGGGGAGACGATCAGGGTTTATGACCCGGTACGTGACGGCGATGCGCTGGCGCTGGTGGTGAACCCGGTTTTCTATGACCCCACCGGGAGCCGCCTGCGTGGGTGAGGCGGTGGTGGCATTGGCCGGACGGCGGCTGGTCAGCCTGTTGGCGTTTCGCGGCTGTGATGCGGCGTTGGGTCAGGCATTGGGTGTGGCGTTGCCGGTTTTGGCGCGCGTGGTGGATTTTGGAGGTATGCGCTATTTATGGGCCGGGCCGGGGGCGTGGCTTGCCATGGCGGATGACCCGGCACGGCTGGACGCTCTGTTTGCCATTGACGCGATGGCGGCGGTGAGCGAGCAAGGGGACGGGCGCTGCCTGTTCTTTGTCAACGGGCCGCAAGCCCGCGAGATTCTGGCACGATTGCTGCCAATCGACCTGTCGGAGTCGGCGTTTGGGCCGGATTTTGTCGCGATCAGCCAAGCCGGGCATGTCGGTGTGATGGTTTGGCGCGAGGGCGATGGCTTTATCCTCGCCTGTTACCGCAGCTTTGCGGGCAGTTTGCACCATGCTTTGAACGAGGCAGCGCGCGCTGCCAATTTTCCAATTTAAGCGAAGGTTGAACCCGGCGCGCTTCGCACGCTATCTGGATGACAACGCAACCGGATTTTAAGTATGTCCACATCGCAATATGTCCTTACGTTGTCATGCCTTAACCGTCCGGGCATTGTGGCGGCGGTTTCCACGTTTTTGTTTCAAGCGGGCGGGGATATCCGCGAAGCGCAGCAATTCGATGATTCCGAGACCGGAAAATTCTTCGCGCGGATGGCGTTTGACCTGACCGGCGCGACCGATATCGTGGCGTTACGCGCGGGCTTTGCGCCGATCGCCCAGGCGTTCAGCCTGACCTATCAGATCACGGACCACACCACGCCCCGGCGTGTGTTGATCATGGTCTCGAAATTCGACCATTGTCTGGTGGATTTATTGTATCGCTGGCGGATCGGGGAGCTGGCGATGACGCCTGTGGCGATTGTCTCGAACCATGGGGCGGAGCATTTCGCGGGGGTGGATCTGGCCGGGTTGCCCTTTCATCATCTGCCCGTGACACGCGACACCAAGATGGAGCAGGAGGCGCGGATTTGGGCGCTGGTGCAGGAAACGGGTGCCGAATTGGTGGTGCTGGCGCGGTATATGCAGGTACTCTCAGATGCGCTGTCGGCCAAGCTCGCGGGGCGGTGCCTTAATATCCATCATTCCTTTCTTCCAGGGTTTAAGGGTGCCAAGCCTTATCACCAGGCGCATGGGCGGGGCGTGAAGCTGATCGGGGCGACCGCGCATTATGTGACAACGGAGTTGGATGAAGGGCCGATTGTCGAGCAGGATGTGGAGCGTATCAGCCATGCCGACACGCCCGATGATCTGGTGCGCAAGGGCCGGGATATCGAGCGGCGGGTGCTGGCGCGCGCGGTGCGGTTCCATCTGGAGGACCGCGTGATTTTGAACGGCAAAAAAACCGTGGTGTTCAACGCATGACCACCGGGACGCTCGCCCGGATTATCGACGGCAAGGGCTTCGCGGCCCGGCTGCGTGAGACCATTAGGGCCGAGGTGGCGACACTTGGTTTCACCCCCGGTCTGGCGGTGGTGCTGGTGGGCGAGGACCCGGCATCGAAGGTCTATGTCAGCAACAAGGCAAAGCAGACTGTCGAGGCGGGGATGGCCTCGTTTGAGCATAAGCTGCCCGCCACGACGAGCGAACAGGATTTGCTGGCGCTGGTGGGCCGGTTGAATGCCGACCCGGCGGTGCATGGCATACTGGTACAATTGCCATTGCCGCCAGGGTTGCGGGCCGAGGCGGTGATTGAGGCGATCGACCCGGCAAAGGATGTGGACGGGTTGACCGTGACCAATGCCGGGAGGCTGGCCGCCGGGCTGCCGGGGCTGGTGCCCTGCACGCCGCTTGGGTGTTTGTTGTTATTGCAGGATTGTCTGGGCGATTTGTCGGGGCGGGAGGCGGTGGTGGTCGGGCGGTCCAATCTGGTCGGCAAGCCGATCGCGCAATTGCTGTTGCAGCAAAATTGCACGGTGACCATGGCCCATTCACGCTCGCGCAACCTGCCCGAGATCTGCCGCCGGGCGGATATTCTGGTGGCGGCGGTGGGGCGGGCGGAGATGATCTTGGGTGACTGGATCAAGCCCGGTGCTACCGTGATCGATGTCGGGATCAACCGGGTGGCGGCGGGGGACGGCAAAACGCGGCTGGTGGGCGATGTCGCGTTTGCCGCCGCGCAAAGGCAGGCCGGGTGGATCACGCCAGTGCCGGGCGGCGTGGGGCCGATGACCATCGCCTGCCTGTTGCGCAACACGCTGACCGCGGCGCGACGACGAGAGCGCGATGACGTCATATCGAACCATGAATTGGTTTGATTTGGTGTCTGAATCGCCCTCGTTATATATTTTTGGAGGTGGATTGAGACATAAACCGGGATCACGTGAGCGATCTGGCTTTATGTCATCCGGCTCCAAAACCATGAGCCGGGACGTATTATTAATTAGTAATTTTAATCTCAACGTCATAATAATCAGATAATGAGGAAAAATTCATGACGGGCCGTGCTCCCGCCAAACCGGCTTTTGCCACGCCAAGGCTGATCACGCCAAGGCTGATCACGGCTGATTTGCCTGTGGCGCTGGAAATGGCTGGGTTGCCGGAGGGTCTGGCGGAGGGCATGCCGGAGGGTCTGGCGGAGGGCATGGCCGAACCCTATGCCACCGGGTCATCAGCGGCATCGGTGTCTGACCTCACGCTCGAACAGGCGATCGGCGTGCAGGTGCGGCAATTGCGCCGCCGGGTGGGGATCACGGTCTCGGACCTTGCGGCGGCGGCGGGGTTATCGGGGGGCATGCTCTCAAAGATCGAGAACGGGCAGATCTCGCCCTCCCTGGCCAGTTTGCAGGCTTTGGCGACGGCGTTGAACGTGCCGATCACGAATTTTTTCTCGACCTTCGAGGAAAAGCGCGATTGCTCCTTCGTGAAGGCCGGGACGGGCGTTTTGATCGAGCGGCGGGGGACCAAAGCGGGGCACCAATATTCGTTGCTGGGGGCAGCAATCGGCGGGGCGGTGGTGGTGGAGCCTTATTTGATCACGCTGCACAAGGATGCGGCACCTTTTCCTGCGTTCCAGCATGAGGGCACGGAATTTATCTATATGCTGACCGGCGAGGTCGTGTACCGGCATGGTGATCAATCCTATCACCTCAGCCCTGGCGATGCATTGTTGTTCGACTCGGCGGCCCCGCACGGGCCCGAAAAACTGCTGGTTAAGCCGATGACCTATCTCTCGATCATCACCTATTCACGCGAACCGGCCTGAGCGCGACATGCATGGGGGTATGAACATGCGGCGTGTGCTGGTTCTGGGGCCTCCTGGGGCGGGCAAATCGACTCTGGCCTTGGCATTAGGGGCGAGGCTGGGTCTGCCGGTTCATCATCTGGACCATGTATTTTTCCGCCCTGGCTGGGTGCAGGTGCCGATGGCGGAATTTGCGGCTGAGGTCGGGCGTTTGGCCGCCGGGCCGGGTTGGGTGATCGATGGTATCTTCCTCGATGTTCTGGAGCCCCATCTGCGCGCCGCCGATACCGTGATCTATCTCGATCTGCCGCCCTGGGTTACGTTGTTTCGGATTTTGCGGCGTACACTGAACACCTATGGCCAGACCCGGCCAGATGGCCCGGTGGGCTGCCCGGAGCGGGTGGATCTCGGGTTTTTGCGATATGCAATGCGGTTCAACGCCCGGGAGCGCGGGAAGATTTTGCGCTTTGTCGAGAGCTTTAACGCCGGGGCGCGGGTTTTGCGGGGACAGGCGGCGATCAGGCGTTTTTTGGCGGCGCAGCCGATGGCGTTGCCTGAGTCATTGCGCCACGCCGATCCGGAGACGGTTTGAGTATATTTTCCTGGTAAGAACCAATTATTCTTATCAGTTGACCTGAACCAGCCCGCTGGTTATCCTTAGGATACGTTATCGCGGGTTTGGATGGATTATGTGCGGCATCGCGGGCTTGTTTTTGAAAACGCCGGATTTGGAGCCGCAACTGGGCAGCCTGACCGCCGCGATGTTGACGGCCTTATCTGAGCGTGGACCGGATTCCGCCGGGTTTGCGATCTATGATGCGGGGCGACCGGGGCATGTGAAGCTGAGCCTGTGCGCGCGGGCCGGGTTCGATTTTGCCGCCTTCGCGGCGGCGTATGATGTGGATTATATGATTTATGACGACCACGTGGTGTTGATGGTGCCCGTGGCGCGGCTGGCTTTGGTGCAGGCGGCGGTGGCGGGGCATGAGCAAATAACGCTTACGGCCGCCGGGGCGCGGATGGAATTGTTCAAGGCCGTGGGGCGGCCAGCCGATGTGGTCCGGCGCTTCGGGCTGGAACGCCGGTCGGGTAGCCATGCCATCGGCCATACCCGCATGGCGACCGAATCCGCCGTGACGGTAAATGGCGCGCACCCGTTTTCAACCGGTACGGATCAGTGCCTCGTGCATAACGGCTCGCTCTCAAACCATAATGACATCCGCAGGCGGCTGATGCGCGCCGATATGCGCTTTGCGACACAAAATGACTCTGAAGTGGCGGCGGGATTTATCTCCCACGAGATGCGCCAGGGTGCCGGGCTGGGTGAGGCGCTGGAAGCGGCCTTGGGCGCGTTGGATGGTTTTTTCACCTTCGTGGTCGGCACAGAGTCAGGCTTTGGCGTGCTGCGCGACCCGTTGGCGTGCAAGCCCGCCGTGATGGCCGAGACCGATGACTATGTCGCATTCGGGTCGGAATATCGCGCGCTGGCGGATTTGCCGGGGATTGCCCAGGCGCGGCTGTTCGAGCCCGAGCCCGCGCGTGTGTATTTTTGGCAGCGTGCGGCGTGAAGCCTGAGCGCAAAAAGGGTGCAGGCGACGCGGCGGTGATCGACCTTGGCGCAATGGCGCTGCGCGATGTGAATGCGCTGTTGCAGAGCCTGACCCCAGGGACGAATGAGATCGCCTGGCGCCTGACAAACCCGCGCGGCGCGCACGCGCTGGCCGTGGGCATAACAGCGCCCGCTTTGGTGAGTATCGAGGGGCCGGTTGGCTATTATTGCGCGGGCATGAATAACGGCGCGACGATAGATATTTTTGGCAATGCCGGAACTGGCGTGGCGGAGAACATGATGTCCGGCATTGTGCATGTGCATGGCGATGCGAGCCAGGCGGCGGGCGCCACCGGGCATGGCGGGTTGTTGATCATCGAGGGTAACGCCGCCGCGCGCTGCGGCATTTCCATGAAGGGCATCGATATCGTGGTGAAAGGCTCGGTCGGGCATATGAGCGGCTTCATGGCGCAATCAGGCAACCTTGTGGTGTTGGGCGATGCGGGGGAGGCGCTGGGGGATTCGCTCTATGAGGCGCGGATTTTCGTGCGCGGCGCCGTGGCCTCCCTGGGTGCGGATTGCGAGGCGCAGGAGATGACGCCGGAGGCCCGGGCGGGCCTGACGGCTTTGTTGCGCGATGCGGGATGCAATGCTGCGCCGGATGAATTTCAACTATATGGCTCGGCGCGCAGGCTCTATCATTTCCATGTCGATCATGCAGGTGCGTATTGATGGATGATCTGCCGGGCGGAAAGACGCCAAGGACCCTGCCGCGATTCTCCGCGACCTTCGACCCGCACAGCATCGCGGAAATTCAACGCGCGGCTTCTACCGGGATTTATGACATTCGCGGCGGCGGGGCGAAGCGCAAATTACCGCATTTCGACGATTTGTTGTTTCTCGGCGCCTCGGTCTCGCGCTATCCGCTGGAAGGCTATCGCGAGCGTTGCGGCAGCGATGTGGTGCTCGGCACGCGCTTTGCCAAAAAGCCTGTATGTTTGAAAATTCCCATCACCATCGCGGGGATGTCGTTCGGCGCATTATCGGGTAACGCGAAGGAGGCGCTGGGGCGCGGGGCGAGTGCGGCTGGCACCTCGACCACCACAGGCGATGGCGGGATGACGGCCGAAGAGCGCGGGCACAGCGATATTTTGGTGTATCAATATCTGCCCTCGCGCTATGGCATGAACCTTACTGATTTGCGCCGTGCCGATGCGATCGAGGTGGTGATCGGCCAGGGTGCCAAGCCGGGCGGTGGGGGGATGTTGCTGGGGCAGAAAATCTCAAAGCGCGTGGCCGCGATGCGTAATTTGCCTGAGGGGATCGACCAGCGTTCAGCCTGCCGCCATCCGGACTGGACAGGGCCGGATGATCTTGAGATCAAGCTGCTGGAATTGCGGGAACTTACCGGCTGGGAAAAACCGATTTACGTGAAAGTGGGCGCCAGCCGCCCCTATTACGACATTGCACTGGCGGTAAAAGCCGGGGCCGATGTGGTGGTGCTGGATGGGATGCAGGGCGGCACGGCGGCCACGCAGGAAGTGTTTATCGAGCATGTCGGGTTGCCGATTTTGGCCGCCATCCGTCCGGCGGTACAGGCCTTGCAAGATTTGGGGATGCACCGAAAGGTGCAGTTGATCGTCTCGGGCGGCATACGCTCAGGTGCCGATGTGGCCAAGGCGCTGGCGCTGGGGGCCGATGCGGTGGCCATCGGCACGGCGGCACTCATCGCCCTGGGTGACAACGCGCCGGAATGGGAGGTTGAGTATCAGGCGCTGGGCACCCATGCTGGGGCCTATGATGATTGGCATGAGGGGCAAGACCCGGCGGGGATAACCACGCAAGACCCGGCATTGGCGGCGCGGCTGGACCCCATAAAGGCCGGGCGGCGACTGGCGAATTATCTGGCGGTGCTGACGCTGGAGGCGCAGGCCATCGCACGGGCCTGTGGCAAGAGCCATTTGCGCAATCTGGAGCCTGAGGATCTGGTGGCATTGACCGTGGAGGCCGCCGCCATGGCGCAGGTGCCGCTGGCCGGGACCGGGTGGATTCCTGGTAAAACCATGGGGTATTAATGGACATGACAATCGATCTGCACGCCAAAGCGGCTGAGCTGGGGCTGAAATATTTCCTGATCTCGTACACCGATTTATTCGGTGCCCAGCGCGCCAAGCTGGTGCCCGCCGCGGCGATTGCGGGGATGCAGCAAAATGGCGCAGGGTTTGCCGGCTTCGCAACATGGCTCGATCTGTCACCCGCCGACCCGGATATGTTCGCGATCCCCGACCCCACCACGCTGATCGCGTTGCCATGGAAGCCAGAAGTCGGCTGGCTGGCCGCCGATATCCACATGAACGGCGCGCCGATGGCCCAGGGGCCGCGCAATGTGCTGCAAGCCGTGGTGGCCCAGGCGCGCGATGCCGGGTTTGCAATGAAATCTGGCGTGGAGTGCGAGTTTTTCCTCACCCTGCCCGATGGCAGCGAGCACGAGGTGCACTGCACCGGGCCGATCAGCGGTCGCTTGAACGCACTCAGGGGAAGCCTGCATTGCGATCCCGACAGCGCTCTCAATGGGGGCAGCTGCCCTTGAGCCACGCATATGGCCCAGCGTCCCGCTCTCGAATCACGACCAAGCCACGACGACCACAGTCAACGGCAACCCGACGCGGACAAACCAGCTGTCGCCATCGCATCTCTGTAACCGCCTGCCGCTGCATACTGCTTCCGGCAACTGATCTTGTAGGGCGACTTCACGCTCCCTGCGGCCCGTCGCCACGCCGCGCCAGCACCACCCAACTGCGCACCGGCACGCCGAACTCCTTGCGCAGGCTGTCTTCCGTGATGCGAATGTCGTGGAAGCCGGCCTGCTCCAACGCATGGACCACGTGGCAGTGCGAATGCCGATAGCGGCCGCTGGCAGTGAGCGTGGCGCGGTCCTCTTCGCCCTCCTCCATCTCGAGCGAGAAAGCCACCCAACCGCCAGGCCGCAGGGCACCATGGGCTGCAGCAAGCACCACGCCTAATTCGCCGAAGTAGACCAGGGTATCGGCGGACAGCACCACGTCCCAGGCCTGACATTGCTGTTGCAGGTAGGCGGTCAACTCCGCCACCTCCAGCGTGTCGTAGCCGCCGCGCTGGCGCGCCTTCCGAACCATGCCACCGGACAGATCGACGCCAGCCAGCTGCCGCGCATAGGGGCGCAACAGCGGCGCGCACAGGCCGGTCCCGCAGCCGGCATCGAGCACATCCAGCGAGGCCGCCGGTGCTGGCAATACAGCAGCCAGCGCGGCGGCGAGCACCTCCGGCGCGCGGTAGTCCAGGTTCTTCAGCAACTGCTCGTCGAAACTGTCGGCGTTGACGGCGCTGAACGTGCCCACCCCGCCCGCCGCGGCCCAGTTGCCCGAGGACAGGCCGGTGGAGATGGATACGCCCTTGCCGCCTTCGACGATCGGCAGGATCTCGGCTCCGCCCATGCGGATGGCGTTGAGGAGTTTCATTGCGGGCCAGATGAGGTTGGCGCGTGGATCGCGGCGACGGCGGGACGCGGGCCGAAGCTAGCCGTCCTGTCACGGGGCGGTCCCGACAGCTTG
>JAQNCU010000362.1 GCA_029077775.1 Acidocella sp.
CACGCGAAGACGGGCATCCGGGTCATTGGGAGATCGCCCGTGCGTTGACGCCCTGCATCCCGATGACGAGCTTGTTGCGAATTTCAGCCAGTTTGGCCTCGCGTTCGGCGGCCCCGGCGGCGACCTCGCGTTCAATGTCCAGCACCTCGTGCATGGTCGCGATGGTCTGGTCGGCGACCTGGGAGAGCATCTGGATGTTGCGGTCATCGCCGCCCAGGCTGCGCGCGGCAGAGGTGGCCGCGTCATGCGCGCCCTGGGCGGCGAGCAGCGTGATCTGGCGGTTGGCCTCGTCGAGCTTGGCCGCCGCATCGGCGGCGTTTTTGATCTCGACCTGCACCACCGCCTGCGCCGCGACGGCCATAAGCCGAGGGATCACGACCAGCATCCCGTTCGAGATTTTCATCATCCGCGTTTCCGCCGCTGAGCGGTTTTGGCCGATGATGGGGATGAGCATGGCCGAGCCGACCAAAGCCTCGCGCATATCCGCGATTTTGCTACGGAAATTGGCGATGGCACCGCGAAACGTCTGAACCTCGGCGGCGTCCGCCGGGTCGTTGGTGGCAATCGCGTTCTGGCGTTTGGTTTCCAATTCCTCCTCGGCACGGTCCAGCGCGATCTGGCCGGCGGCGATGTCGATTTTCAAACCGTGCAGCGATTGCCTGATGGCCAGGGCTTGCTGGTCGAGGAGTTCGATGGTCACCGCGAGATCAGCCTTGGTTTTGCGCGCCTTGGCCTGCTCCTGGTCCATCAAGGTGAGGAATTGCTTGCGGTTTTCGGCAAAGCCTTTGAACGCGGAATGCGCATCCGCCGCGACACCCATGATCCGGCCGATAATGCCCTTGCGCGCCGCCGGTGTGCCGCCCGAGGCTTCCGCCTGGAGGTCTTGGATGCGCAGGATTTTAACGCCGTCGATCACCGAGGCGGCGATGCGCCCGACCTCCCCGGCATCGCCGAGGCGCACGCCGGTCAATAATTGACGGGACGCGGCGGCGATGGCTGACATCACCCCGTCGCCATGCGCCATCAGGCTGCCCGATTGGGCAAAATCGATCTTCGCGGCGGCGGCTTGGGCGGCGGCAAGGTCATCTGGGTTGAGATTGGCAATTTCGATCAACCGCAGCGGGGGCGGGGTGGGTGCCAGAACCTCGTTCGTGGTGACCGGAGCCGCCGGAATGGTGGCCAGCGTATTGCCGGGCGCGGTGGTGGGGGCAAGTTCGAGATTGTCGAACATCGAGAGATCAAGCGGCGCTGCCGTGGGGGTCTCGGGCATTGACGAACTCCAGGACGATGATCGCCAGACTAGCGTAAGCCGACGGGGCCCGGCAACAGGGCTCTGAGCGTGTGGCTAAAGCGCCATCAGGCTCGCATTGCCGCCTGCCGCCGTGGTGTTGGTGGTCACCACGCGCTCAGCCATCAGCCAGACCGGGTTGTAGGCAGCACCCGCGGCGATGGCGGCGGGTGTCAGGGCGAAAAGCGGGATGATCGGCCCCGTGCGGGCGGCCAACGCGCGGGCAAGATGTTTCACCGCCGCCGCATCGCCTTCGAGCAACGCGGCGGCGGGTTCGTCCAACGTGAACACCGCCTGGCAGCCCGCGGCTGCAACGGCCTCGGCCTGGGCGCGCGCGCCTGCCTCGGTGATGGCTTGGCAATACACCGCGCCACGCGGCTGCAGTGCATAGGCATTATGCTCGCCAACCGGGCCGGGCAGTGTTTGCGCGGTGGGTAGACAAGCCGGGGCGGCGGCGAGCAGCCGGTACAGATAAAGCGGTCCGCCAGCCTTGGGGCCTGTGCCGGACAAGCCGTGCCCACCGAAGGGCTGAACGCCGACAACGGCACCGACCATGTTGCGATTTATGTAAATATTTCCCGCTGCGATCCGCGATGCGACATAAGCGGCGAAGGCATCGATTCTCGTGTGCAGGCCGAAGGTAAGCGCGTAGCCTTTGGCATTGATCTCGTCGATCAGCCTGTCCAGCCCGGCGCGGGGATAGGTGATCACATGCAACACGGGGCCAAAAACCTCGCCGGAAAGCTGCGCGATTTCATCGATTTCGATGATCGCAGGGGCCACCAGCCGCTCGGTCTCGGCCCCGGGATAGTGGGTGACGCGCGCGCCGCTTGCCCGCAGGGCGGCAATATGCGCGCGGATAGTGTCGGCGGACTGGGCCGTGATGACCGGGCCGATATCCGTGGCCAGCCGGTCCGGCGGGCCTAATGATAATTCCGCCATGGCCTCGCGCAGCATCGGCAGCAGCCGGGGGGCGGCGTCCTCCTGTACACATAACAGGCGCAGCGCCGAGCAGCGTTGCCCGGCGGAATCGAACGCGGAATAAAGCGCATCTGCCACCACCTGCTCGGGCAAGGCGGAGCTATCAACGATCATCGCGTTGATGCCGCCGGTCTCCGCGATCAACGGAATCGGCTGGCCGGTATGGGAGACGCGGTCCGCGAGGCTGGATTGTATGAGCCGCGCCACAGCGGTCGAGCCCGTAAAGACCACGCCATCGCAGGAGGGGTGGCTGACCAAGGCGGCCCCCAGGGTGCCGTCGCCCTGCAGCACAATGAAGGCCGATGCCGGTATGCCCGCCTGGTGCAACAAGGAATGCGCAAAAGCGGCGATGCGCGGAGTCTCCTCAGCCGGTTTGGCGATGACCGCGTTGCCCGCGGCAAAGGCGGCGGCGGCCTGGCCGAGGAAGATCGCGAGCGGAAAATTCCAGGGGCTGATACAAATGACGGTGCCGAGCGGCGCGTATGACTGATCCCATTCGGTGATTTCGGTGGCGTAATAGCGCAGAAAATCCACCGCCTCGCGGATTTCAGAGATCGCGTTCGGCAGGGTTTTGCCCGCCTCGGTCACCAGAATGGCGATCAGCCCGGCGTGATGCCGCTCCAGCAAATCAGCCGCTTTCATCAGGCAGGCGGCGCGCAGGGCGGGCGGCAATTGGTTGCTGGCATGGGCGAAGGCGCGGTCCACATCATCGCGCATGGCCTCGGTGATGGCAGGCGCAGGCAGCCTGGCTGAGAGCTGACTGGCGAACATGGCCAGGACATGTTCATCCGACAAGTCCAGCCCCGCCGCATTGCGCCGTGCGGGGGCAAATAAATCCGGCGGTGCCGCAATCAACTCATGCGGCACACCGGGAATTGGCATCGCAAGGGCAGTCTCCGCCGGGTCTTGTAGCAACGCCTCAAGCGTGATCGCGGGGTTGGCGATGCGGTTCACAAA
>JAQNCU010000026.1 GCA_029077775.1 Acidocella sp.
CCGTGGTTATCCGCCGGAGGCTCGATAGGTCGAAACTGGAATATTCGGGGTGCGCCAGCAGCCCCTGTAAAACGGTTGGCGGTGACGGCAATATGGTGATTTTTTCTTGCTGGATTATGCGCGCCACACCATCAGGGGTCATATCACGCATGGTGACCATCGAAGCGCCAGCCATCAGCGCGGCCAACCACCCTGCTTTGTAGGCCGCGTTGTGCGAGAACGGGCCAAAGGCAGCGTAACGATCATCCGGTACCAATTGGGTGAGTTCAATCGTGCCCCTCGCACCCTCTAAAGTCATGGCATGCGTGAAAACGGCACCTTTCGGTTCGCCTGTTGTGCCCGAGGTAAACATGATATCGCAGACATCATCCGCACATACCGAGGCTGCACGGGAGGAGCACTCAGAATCGGCGATGGCTTCACCCGCTTTCAGCAAGGCATCCCAGGTCAGGTGCCCACCCACAGAAGACGCAGAATCCCCAGATACGATGAGATGACGCAGGTCTGGAAGATCCTGGCAAACCAGCATGCCGGGGAAATCCACGCCCAGGAATGTGCCGATTGAAATCAAACCGATCGCCTTTGACCGCCTCAGAATGCCGCCCACCTCCATCCCGCGAAGCCTTGTATTCAGAGGCACCAAGACACCGCCCGCCAATTGGATTCCCAACGCGGCTGCCACCCACTCCCAGCAATTTGGCATCCATAAGGCGAGCCTGTCTTTTGGCTGCACGCCAAGGGCCATCAACCCTTTCGCGACTGACCGCGCGGTGTGTGCCACAAACCTGAACGTAACAGCCTGGCCTTTATCACGAATGAAAATTCTGTCGCCGAATTTGGCTTCGGTGTCGGCAAGTAGCGCAGGTATCGTGAGACCAATCATGTTTACCCCAGAGTCATGCAAATCCGGACGAATCCTGAGTACCCAATGCGTCACGTTCGAACCGCTCGGCTTCTATTGCGACCACGACGGTGTATTGGCAACGATGCCCCCCGCACCCCGCGGAAATATCGGCCTGTCGATACATCTCCCGGGACAATACATATTGCGCAGCCTATTATTGTAAGCATTTGCGACAATATGACAACTTGCCCTGAGGTTCCGACGTGACAGCGCGATACACCCAAGACAAAGACATCGCGATCCTGACGGTTTACAATCCGCCCGTAAACGCCTTGAGCGCCGCGATGCGTCGTGACCTTTTTAACGGTATTGCACGCGCGATTGCCGACCCGGATATCATCGGCATCGTTATCATCGGTGATCCCGTATTTATCGCCGGAGCGGATATTCGGGAGTTTGGCAAACCGGCAACATTTCCCGGGTTGCGCGATCTCTATCCGCCCATGGAAGGAAGCCCCAAGCCAATCTTCGCGGCGATTTCCGGCGCTGCTCTTGGAGGTGGTTACGAATTATGCCTTGCCTGCCATTACCGCGTCGCCCTTGCCTCCGGGCGCGTTGGGCTGCCTGAGGTCAATATCGGCCTGCTTCCGGGTGGTGGTGGCACAACCCGCCTGCCACGGCTGATAGGTGCGCAACCAGCACTTGACCTGATGCTGTCGGGCAAACATATTTCTGCAACTCAAGCTTTGGCGCTTGGCATGGTCGATAAGGTTTTTAGCGAGGATCTGCTCGGGGCGGCAACCATGTTTGCGCGTGAACGTGCAAACGCCGGCGGCACCCACCCCGTGCTGCGCGACCGCATCGACAAAATTGCCGGCACTGACCCCGACTTGTTCAGCAATCTTCGAAAACAGAACGCTGCAAAATGGCGCGGCCTTACCGCGCCGGGCAAAATCCTGGATTGTGTCGAGGCGACCTCGACAATGCCCTTCGATCAGGCTTATGCCTTTGAAGCGGAGGCGTTTGATGACTGCCTCGCCAGCCCGGCCCGTAAAGCATTGATCCATGTGTTTTTTGCTGAACGGCAGGCGGCGAAAATTGAGGGCGTGGGACCAGATATTAAACCGCGCAAAATCTCAAAGGCAGGTGTCATCGGCGCTGGCACAATGGGCGGAGGGATTGCGATGGCGCTGGCCAATGCGGGCCTGACCGTGATCCAGACCGATGTCAGCGACGAAGCCCTTGAGCGTGGCCGCAATATTATTGAGGCCAATTATGCCACTTCTGTCTCCCGTGGTAGCATGACCAAGCAGGCTATGGAGGTGGCGCTTGGGCTAATCTCATCTGATACCGATTATGCGGCTCTGGCCGATTGCGATATCGTCATCGAAGCGGCTTTTGAAGATATGGACGTCAAGCAAACGATTTTTAGAAAGCTCGATGACGTATTAAAGCCGGGTGCGGTGTTCGCCACCAATACCTCGACCCTGGATATCGACAAAATCGCCACGGCGATCACGCGCCCACAGGATTTCGTCGGGACGCATTTTTTCAGCCCCGCCAACGTGATGAGGTTACAGGAAAATGTGCGCGGTGCCGCGACGTCACTTGAGACACTGGCAACGGTAACGGCCTTGGCCAAGAAGATCGGTAAAATGCCTGTGCTGGCGGGTAATTGCGATGGATTCATCGGTAACCGCATTCTCGCTGCCTATGGCAGAGAAGCTGATTTCCTGCTGGAGGAGGGAGCGACACCCTGGCAGATCGACGATGCGCTGATGGCTTTTGGTTTCCCGATGGGAATTTATAGGATGCGCGACATGTCTGGCCTCGACGTGGGATGGCGCATCCGTAAATATCGCGAGCAATTTCGGGATAAGTCTACCCGTTATTCACCGATCGCCGATAAAATATGCGAATTGGGCAGGTTTGGCCAAAAGACGAAAGCTGGCTATTATCGCTATGATGGGAGGACTCCAATCCCTGATCCGGAGATCGAGACCCTGATCAATCAAACCGCCGCCGACCTTGGTATTGAGCGTGTGGCCGTCGCCGATGATGAAATCGTAACGCGTATTCTTACCGCAATGGTCAATGAAGGTGCCAAAATTGTTGATGAAGGCTTTGCCCAACGTGCAAGCGATGTGGATATTGTGTTTATCTATGGTTACGGCTTTCCCCGCTATCAGGGTGGCCCGATGTTCTGGGCAGAGCAGCGCGGCTTAAAAACCGTATGCGCGGATGTAGAACGTTATTTTGCCGCATACGGAAAGCTCTGGGAGCCAGCGCCGTTATTGGTTCGCCTTGCCTCATCCGGCGCTACAAGCTGGTCGTGAGAGTCACATGAACTTCGATCTTCTGCCCGAACAGTCGGAACTGCGCGATAGCGTTAGAAAATTCTGCGAGAAAAAATACGACTTTCTCACCCGCCATAAAATTCTAACGTCAAAAACTGGTATGTCACCCGGCTTTTGGTCTGGCATCGCTGATCTTGGCTGGCTTGGCGCGGGGCTTTCCGAAGATCAGGGTGGCTTTGGCGGTGGCGCGCTGGAGAATATGCTGATCCTAGAACAATTCGGCCGCGCATTGGTGCTGGAGCCATTTTTAAGCTCCGCCGTCATTGCCAGCCAGGCCATCGCCGCACAAGGCAGCGTACCGCAATGTGAAACCCTGCTCCCCCCCCTGATCGAGGGCAAACGAATCGCAGTGCTGGCGCATAACGAGCCAGGGCGGGCACCAGATAATCCCGTAATCACGACGGCAAGAGCCGCTGGCAATGGCATCGCGCTGAATGGCCGAAAGAGCTTTATCCTCGGAGGCCCCTCCGCGGATTTGATCTTGCTGTCCGCAATAAGTGACGACGGCAAGATCGGACTTTTCGTCGTTGAGCCGGAATGTCCTGGCCTGCAACGGATTGATTACAACGCCGTAGACGGCAGGCGCGTTTCGGACTTCGTTTTAACTGACGTGAGGATCAGCGCCGACGCACGCATAGGCGCTGCCGACGCGATGGCTGCCATACAACATGCTTTGGATCATGGCGTGATCGGCCTGTGCGCTGAGGCCGTTGGTGCCATGGATGTCGCCCTTGCCACGACCCGCGACTATATCAGTGCCCGCAAACAATTCGGCGTGGCCCTAAGCACCTTCCAGGCTCTACAACACAGAATGGCGGATATGCATGTTGAAGCCGTGCTCGCCCGCTCCATGCTCTACCGGGGTATAGCCGCGCTCACCATGCCTGACGGGCGAGACCGTCAACGCGAAATCTCCGCGGTGAAATCTTGCATCGCTGAGGCAGGGTATTTCATTGGCGCGCAGTCCATCCAGCTTCATGGTGGCATTGGCATAACGGAAGAATACACGATAGGCCATTATTTCAAACGCTTGGTCCTCGCCCGTAACTTATTCGGCAACTCAGATGCGCATTTGGCACGGTTCGTCTGTCTTTCGGGGCCCGAGTGGTAGGCAACGCGCGTACATCTACCCACTAACAGTCGCGGCACATACGACAGGACTGGCAATAGATTCGCTCAACCCTTGCTTTCCCTGACGATACGCTCACCAAAAAAAATCATAAAAACAGGGACGGGTCTGCAAGTTGTTTGGCGATGAACGTGACAAAGCGCGCGGCATCGGCGCCGTTAATAACCCGGTGATCGTAGCTGAGCGATAAAGGGAGGATATTGCGCCAGATAATTTCACCATTGGCGCCCTGGCAGGCTTGGGTCTGCGCCCGGGTAACGCCAAGAATGCCGACTTCAGGGGCATTGATGATCGGGGTGAAACCCGTACCACCAAACGCGCCGATGGACGAAATGGTGAAACATCCACCTGACATCTCGGGCATAGAGAGGCCCTTATTGCGGGCCTTGAGGCTTAGGGCGGCGAGTTCTTTCGCAATTTCGCCGACAGATTTCTTGTCGCAATCACGTAGAACAGGCACCATCAAGCCGCGTGGTGTATCGACGGCGATGCCAATATGGAAATATTTTTTATAGACGAGATTGCGGCCATCGGCATCAAGCGAGGCATTAAATTGCGGGAAGTTTTTTAGCGCGTTTACGACAGCTTTAATCAATAAAATCAGGGTGGTGAGCTTGCCGTCAGAATTCTGGTCATTCCATGTTTTTCGGGACACTTCCAAATCTGTAATGTCAGCGGCGTCGTGGTGCGTGACATGAGGAATGGCAACCCAATTGCGACCCAGGAAAGCACCGGTAAGTTGCTGGATTTTTCCGAGTGGCTTGACTTCTATTTCACCGAACTCAGAGAAATCAACGCGTGGCCAGGCGGGCAGACCGCTCACCAAGCACGTCTCCCGCTTTATACTCGTTTCTGTCATTAGATAATTTCGGCAATCACGGTGCCGACTTCATATGTTTCGCCGATGGGTTTCAGAATTTTCAGCGTTCCTGAGACCGGGGCCTCGATCTCCTGCACAGATTTATCGCTTTCGATCGCGTAAAGAGGCTGGCCCTCGGTAACGGCTTCCCCGTCTCCGACAAGCCATTCAGCCAGAGTGCCTTCATTCATCGAAAAGCCAAGTTTGGGCAAAATCACTTCGGTTGCCATGGCAACAATATTCCTTGCTAGATATGAAAATTCAGGTGTCAAACCGTACGTAAATATGTTTCGGTACACGCATCATAGAGCCACGGATTTGCGGCGCGGGCATGTCAGGATCAAGCCTTAGACCTGGCAGTTTGTCCAGAAGCGCATTCAAGGCTCGCGTCATTTCCACGCGCGCGAGATGCTGGCCGAGGCACACATGCGGACCAGCCGCAAACGACAAATGTTTGACGCCGCTGCGGTCACGAAAAATATCGAATTTATCCGGATCGGTAAAATAACGTGGATCACGGTTGGCACTACCTGATAGCACGTCGAGTATCGATCCAGCAGGAATATCGAAACCGCATAAAGTCACATCATTCTTGGTGTAACGCGTCGCCTGAAGGACCGGCCCGTCCCAGCGCAAGGCTTCTTCGATGGCTGGCCCCACCAGCGTCCTATCCGCATAAATCGCGGCAAGCTGATCGGGATTCTGCAAAAGGCCCGCCAGCAAAACGCTGGTGCCGCGATATGTGGTGTCACCAGCCGCATTTATCAGTTGCCGGAAAAACGAGATCAAAACGTCTTCGGGCAGATACTCGCCATCGACCTCGGTACGTACCAATGTACTTACCAGATCATCGCCTGCCTCCGCGCGCCGCGCAGCGATCATCGAGGAGAAATAATCGCCTAACTTCCGGCTGGCTTCCATGCCATGCGAAGGATCGATCGCTGTCGCTGTCTGCGCGATGGCCAGCTTTTGAAATATGGGGGCGTCACGCTCCGGCAGGTTCAGCTGTCGGTATATAATGTGAAAGGGGTAATACAGTGTAAATTCCTGAACCAGGTCAGCTTTGCCGCGCGACGAGAATGAATCCATCAACTGTTTAACAACAGGATCAACGATGGTTTCACCCCATTTTGCCACTGTCCCCGGCAAAAACGCTTTCTGGAAAATTCGCCGATACCGGGTATGATCAGGCGCATCCATAATCGAGATGCTTTGACCAAAACTAATGCCGAGATTGAAACCATAGGCAAAATTTGAATACACATCCGGCTTGGCGAACACTTCCGCAACGGCGTCGTAGCCGAGCACCATATAATGTTGCCGGTCACCCATCGTGATATCCGGATAGACGCCGCACGCAACGCGGTAATCGCCTTTGATAACCTGCCCTTGCTCACGTAATTTCGCTATTATCGAATACGGATCGAGCAGATCACCAAAGACGAGGTCATCCTCCATGAAGGGATCATAATTGGCGTCATCAAAGTCAACGATCTGGGCAATATGGCTCATTATTTAATGTCCTGCGGTGACTCGGGTGGTGTGGGTGCGGCGCCAAACACCGGCGGACGCTTTTCACCAATGCTCGCCAAAGCTTCGCGGGCTTCTGCCCCCTCAAATCCGATCAGTTCCAACGCCAGCGATAGATCAAAAATCGGCTCAGCCTGACGAAGCCAATGATTGACGGCGTATTTGGTATAGGCAACCGCCGAAGGTGCTGTGTTCGCGATCCGCGTCGCAATCTCGAGCGCCCGATCCTGAAGCTGGTCAGCGTCCACGGCCAATGAAACAAGATTATGACGCTCAGCCTCTTCACCGGTCATCGGCTCATTACTCAGCAGGAAATACTTGGTTTTCGCGATGCCACACAGCAATGGCCAGATCATCGCGGCGTGGTCCCCGGCGGCAACACCGATGCGCGTATGGCCATCAAATAATTTGGCGGTCTTCGATGCGATTGAAATATCCGCCAGCAGCGCGACCGCAAGCCCAGCGCCAACAGCGGCGCCATTGATCGCTGAGATGATGGGCTTACGAGAGTTTACGATGCCCATCGCCAGACCCCGGGCGTTTTTGAACGAGGTGTTGAACCGTTCAACAGGGTCGGCTGAAACATCGCCCGAAATCCCGGAAAAATCTCCGCCTGCGCAAAAAGCCTTTCCTGCACCGGTTATAATGGTCACGCGCACGGCCGGGTCTGCGTCAACCGCCGCCCAAATGGTGGCTAATTGATGATCCATCGCCCAATCCATCGCGTTCATCTTCTCGGGCCGATTCATCGTGATACGGAGCACCCAGGGTGCTGGATGGTCAAACAAAAATCGGTCAAACTTGGCATAACGGTCAGACACACAACGCTCCCAAATTTTTACCACGCATCTAAATGATCAATCATAAGGCAAGCAACGCGCCGCAAAAGTCCAGCAAAAGGATTTTTTGCCATGCCACACATCGCGCACCCGATTATCCGGCAGCCTCTGCCGTTAGGGGCGCCGTATCGATGAGTCGCTCAATCAATTGGCGCAGCATCGCAATCTCGCCGGGTGCCAAACGGTCCTCGATTCGGGCCTGGCTCGCCTGGGCTACAGCGATCAACTCAATCACCATCTGCCGCCCCGTCGCCGTAAGATGCACGCGGCCATCGGTAAGCCGCAGCAATCCGCGCAGTTCTAAGTCTTCCACGGCGCGCGGTGCCACCTCCACGCCACCACGCGCCGCCCGTGCGACCAGCGTCTCCAATGTACAGTCGTCGTCAATACCCAGCACGGTCAGAATTGTGTAGTCCGTGCCGCGTAAACCGCGTTTGCGATATTCCCGACGAATATCATTGAACAACTCATAATGCGCCCGGCCAAGATAGTGCCCGAGAAAGTGCCTGCCAAATTTAGTGTCATCGGCGGCATAGGGCGCGACCGCCGCCGCCGGTTCGAGCACGCGCGCATAGCGGCCCTGGTGAAAGGCGAGCGGTGCGCGCTGTGCGCGCTCGAATGCGGTCACGGCCCCGACAAAAATCGCGTGATCACCACCCTCATATTCGAATGCGGTCCGGCAGATAAAACGGGCGGCACATCCATCGATCAACGGTATCCCGCCAGGGCCAAGGCTGACCTCCAGCCCGGCAAATTTGTCGATGCCGCGTTTGGCAAATCGGCCTGATAACACCTCCTGCTCAGATGCCAAAACATGCACGGCCCACCATGGCGCCTGGCGAAAGGCGGGCAGACTACCCGAGTTCAACCCCAGGCTCCAAAGCACCATCGGCGGTTCGAGCGAAACCGAGTTGAAGCTGTTGGCTGTTAACCCAACAAAATTTCCCTCAGGATCGCAGGTGGTGACGATCGTAACGCCGGTAATGAACGACCCGAGTGCGTTGCGAAACGCGACCGGGTCGATTTGTTCCAAACCTTTAACAGCATCGGACATGGCTACAGACCCTCATTGTAACAGATTTTCAGGCGTCACCCCAAGTGCGGCGACCCGCCGTTCTCGCCAGGCGGAACGCCTCACCTTTCCAGCTTCGTCACGCACAGGCTCGGTGACCATATCATAACTACGCGGATGTTTAGGTCGGGCGAGGCGCGTGCTGACAAATTCGCGCAACGACGCTTCAAATCCAGGCTCCGGTCCGGGCAATGCCACCTGCACAAAAGCGTGAAGCGCCTGCCCCAAATCGGCATCCGGGCTACCGACAACGGCGCTTGAAATCACACCTGGGAACGCATCAATCACGGCCTCGATTTCGGCTGGATAAAAATTTACGCCGCCGGAAATGATCATGTCAGTACGTCGATCGGCAATGAAAAGATAGCCTTCATCATCGAGCCAGCCATAATCCCCGAACGATGTCCAATCGCCATGCCGCCGGGGTTCAGCGCCGATGTAAGCGAAGGTGGCGGGCTTTCCCGGTATGCGAAAATAGATCTCACCGATAGAGAATGCGGGCAGTATCTCTCCCGCTTCATTAAAAATCGCCATCTGCGTGCCGGGTGCCGTACGTCCGACAGAACCGGGATGCGCCATCCACTCGGCACCGCCAATGAAGGTCGCGCCGATCCGCTCAGTACCGCCATAAACCTCCCAAATCACATCAGGCCCCAACCAGTCAATCCAGAAGCGTTTAACCCAGGCGGGACAGGGGGCGGCCATATGGACCACACTCTTTAATTCTGAGATGTCATAATTCGCGATAATTTCCGGTGGAAGATGGGCAATCCGCGCCATCATGGTTGGCACCATATAAGCCCAGTTAGCCTTATGCATGGCCAGAAGTTTGATAAATTGTTCCGGATCGAACGAGCCAGCCTCAATTATATGGCCGCCCTGCGCGATGGCTGGCAGCATCGTGCCAAATGGCCCGCTATGATAAAGTGGTGCAGGGTTGACGATGATGGAGCGCGGCAATCGACGGCGGCCCTCCTTGTCAGGCCCCCAAATCGCGGGGTTGGGGTCAACAACCAATTTAGGCCGCCCCGTGCTGCCGCCACTGGTCGAGACCTTCCAAGAGGCCGCAAACGCAGGCGGCAACGGCGCATCGGAAAATGCGTTGTCGAGCAATGCGGGCTGTGTGACGCCCTGGTGGCCGGACTCCCCAATGACCAGCTTTGGTTTGCCTAACGCAAGGATCGCCGCGAATTCTGGCTCGGTCAGTCGATAGCTCACATGGCCGGGTGTGGCGCCGAGTTTCCAGACCGCAAACACGCACTCATAATAGGCGAGGCCATTCGGCAGTGCGAGAAATACAACATCATTTTGTCTGACGCCAAGTGCGGCCAGCCAGCGCGCGCGGCGGTTGGACGCACGATCCAGGTCCGAAAAACGCCATGTAATACCACCCGCCGTAACCGCCGGTGCATTGGGCGCCAACGCCGCCTGTGCCGTAATCAATGCACCCAACGGTGCACCCGTGACCGGCTGCCCGGTTGGATCGACCAGTGTTGAAAAATCCGTACTCATGCGCCGATGAAGTTGGCCCGCCGCCTCTCGTTGAACGAGAGCGTCCCTTCCTTGAAATCCTCTGTCTGTACCATCAAAGGTTGCATATTTTCTTCCAGGTCGAGCGCCTGATCCAGCGTTTGCGCACTGGCCGCGTCGAACTGCCGCTTCGCCATGCCGAGCGCGATGGTCGGTGCCGTGGCGAAGCCGCTGGCCATCTCCATAGCGCGGGAATGAACTGCCTCAGCGGGCAAAGCCTGGAAGGCCAGACCCAGACTGACAGCTTCAATGCCTGAGACAAAGCGACCAGAATACATAATTTCCTTGGCGCGCTGCAGCCCGACATATCTGGTGAGCAAATACGCAGCACCGCCATCCGGTGCCAAGCCTATATGGCGAAAGGCAAACTGAAACCTTGCATCCTCAGCCGCCACAACAAAATCACATGTCAGGGCCAGCGACCAGGACATACCGATACAGTTGCCCCTTACGGCGGCGATGACCGGCTTATCGATATTGGCGACCGCACGCACCATGCGGTGCATGTGCCGCATACGCATGAGCGAACCCGGAATACCACCACCACCCATTTCAGAGACATCCGCGCCAGCACTGAAATCGCCACCCTCGCCGGTAAGGATCACGGCGCGCACCGCGTCATCATCCTGCAGCGCGCGAAACGCCAGCTCAATATCGGTTCGCATCGCCAGTGTAATCGCATTTTTTCGCGCTGGCCGGTCGATCGTCACGGTCGCGACGCCACCTGTGATTTCAGTCCTGATCATTCAATGACGTCCCTTATAAGCCCAACACGGTTTTGGCGATTATCGTTCGCAAAATTTCGCTACTGCCCCCGTAAATCGTCGTCGCACGGCGGAACATGTAGCGGGAAAGCACGCCAGCGGCATGCTCCGGCGCGGGCGGCACAGGGGCGACCACAGCCATGTTATCGTGCCCCTCCACGTCCGGGTACACCGCCATACCGTAATCACCAAGCGCCTCGGTCATCAACTCGGTCACGCGCTGGCGCAATTCCGAGCCGCGCAGCTTCAAAACCGAGCCTACGGCATTAATTTCCGGGTCATCCTCGGCCATATGCAACACCCGCAACACGGATGTTTCAAGCGCCATCGCGTCGATCTCAAGCCGCGCCACTTTCGCCATAAAGAGCGGGTCATGAGAAAGGCTAACACCCGCACGCACCCCGGCTTTCACCAGTGCCTTTAATTCTTGGATTTCATGAAGCGTATGCGGGACTTCCGCGCTCATTGTCCGCTCATTGACCAGCAAAAATTTCGCGTAACCCCAACCTTTATTCAATTCGCCGACGATGTTCTCAACTGGCACGCGAACATCCTGAAAAAAAACCTCATTTACCGAGTATCCCTCGTTGATCGAATAGATCGGCCGCACAGTTAGTCCGGGTGATTTCATGTCGATCAGCAAAAACGATATGCCAGCCTGCGGCTTTACTTTAGAATCTGTGCGCACCAGCGCAAACATCATATCTGCGCGCTGCGCTTCAGACGTCCAGATTTTCTGACCATTCACAACAAAATCGTCGCCATCCCGGACCGCCGTGGTCTTCAGAGACGCGAGGTCGGAACCCGAATTAGGCTCCGAAAATCCTTGACACCAAAATTCATCAGCATTGCGAATGGCGGGCAGATAGCGCGCCTTCTGGGCCTCGGTCGCAAAGGTATAGATCACAGGCCCGACCAACGCCATCGCCGCCTGGTCTTCCACGGGGCAACCCGCCAGGCGCAGTTCCCTCTGGAAAATATAGCGTTGCAGCGGCGTGAAGCCCGGACCGCCATAAGCCTGCGGCCAATTCGGCACGGCCCAGCCCTTGGCGTTCAAAATCCGCGTCCAAACCTGAATATCCTCCCGCGACGCATGATAGCCCTTAAGACCGCGCCGGGCGATATCCTCGGGGAGGTGCGCCACGATAAACGTCCGCACCATGTCGCGAAAGGCCACATCATCGTTTGATTGGGTCAGATCCATCGAATGCCTTCCACTTCATCCCGGCCGCAACAATGCTGCCGATGGGAGATGTTGATCGTATATGCGATACCGGGCCCGGCAATGCCATCCCGACGCCGCCATACACGGCAGACCATATCGCGTTTTGTATATCAGAGGACATCGTTTTGGCGAATTCGCGGGTGCGATACCTCGCCAGGACGGCACGCTGATCGCCTTGCCCTTGAAAGACCGATCTGGCAGCTATTATGCAATAAATGGGGTTAATGTTCGTTTCTCGGCGTTTCGCCGGGTACTTGCCGCTCATGATACACCAAAACGCTACCAAGGAATGCACGATGACGCATGTCGAGAGTGACTTTGGATCCATCCATGGTGTCCGGGACGATTATGTTCCTAAAGATAGCTATTTGAGCCGTGAATTCGCGGCTCTGGAGAAAGAGAAACTATGGCCCCGGGTTTGGCAAATCGCGTGCCGGCTCGAGGAAGTGCCCAAAATTGGGGATTATGTCACCTTTGAGGTCATCGACGAGTCCATTATCATCGTCCGAACCAGCGAAACCGAGGTTAAAGCTTTCTACAATGCCTGCCAGCATCGCGGTCGCAAGCTAACCGAGGGCTGCGGACATACGGTGAAACTTTTTTGTCGATACCATGGCTGGCGCTGGAACCTTGACGGCTCGGTGGACGAGGTCATCGATCGGGAAGATTGGGGTAATGCGTTACAGGATCCGGACCTGCAACTCAAAGGCCCCCTGATCGATTTCTGGGGCGGTTGGGTGTTCATTAATATGGACCGGACTGCCCAGCCATTGCTGGATTATCTGTCGCCGGTGGCGGAGGTTTTCAAAAACTACGAATTCGAAAAGTTACGGTATCGCTGGTACAAAACCACCATTCTGCCCTGCAACTGGAAGGTGGCGCTCGAAGCCTTCGACGAAGCCTATCATGTGCAGACCACGCATAGGCAGATATTGCCCGTGAACGACGATGCCACCGGCAGCGACAGTTTTGGCAAGCACGGCATGTTTTTCTCCTCGCCGGAAAATCGTCCCTTCGGTCTGCCGTCGCGGCGCCTGAATATGCCTGTGCCGAATGATACACGCGGCGTGACCGCAGCTTTTTTTGAGATGATGGAGCGTGATCTGAAGGCCATTGTGTCGATCAACGCGCTGAACGCCGCGCGCAAGCTCGTGACCGAGGGTAAGCCTGGGACCCATATGGATGTGCTGACGCAGCTTGGCGGGTTCCAGGTCGGGGCTGCGCTGGCCGAGGGGTCAGGCTGGCCAATGGAGCTTTCACCCGCGGAAATGCTAAAAGCCGGGCTGGATTGGCACGTTTTTCCCAACCACGTTTTTCTGCCCGCACCTGATGCGATGTTGGCCTACCGCGCCCGCCCCAATGGCGATGACCCGGATAGTTGTATCTTTGATGTTTGGTCACTGATGCGCTACGCGCCCGGCGCGGAGCCGCCGATCAAGCGGGAATTCTATCCGAAATGGCAAGAACATGACGGGTGGGGGCTCATTTTAACACAGGATTTCAATAATTTGGCCGAAGTTCAGAACGGCATGAAATCCCGCGGGTTTCAAGCGGCGCGTCCCAGCCCGGTGCAGGAACGTGCTATCTCCAATTTTCACCGGACGCTCCGCAATTACGTGTTGGGCTAAAGCATTGTTGCTGTGGTTTTTGGGGAGTTGACCGGGATGGATGTGTGGGACGAACATTACGATCTCGTGATCGTCGGCAGCGGCGGGGGGGCATTTGCCGCCGCACTCGCCGCCAAGGCGCTCGGAAAATCGGTCTTGATCGTCGAGAAGCAGGCCAAGGTTGGGGGGTCTACCGGTTTTTCCGGCGGCGTTCTCTGGATTCCGAACAATCCGCTCCTGGCACGCCACGGCGTACATGATTCTTACGAGCGCGCGAAAACCTATTTTGATGCCGTTGTCACGTATCACGGTCCCGCCACATCGCCAGCGCGACGCGAAGCGTTTTTAAAAACCGGGCCAGAGATGATCAAATTTCTGGAAGGCCGAGGCATGGCTTTCCGGTACCCGGATGGCTGGTCAGATTATTATGACGATCTCCCAGGCGGTGAGCCACGTGGCCGGTCCTTGATGTCTCCATTATTCAACATTAAGGAACTTGGCGAATGGGAGCATAGGCTTTCAACCTATCAACAGACCGATGGGTTGCCGATGGGCGCGGATGAGTTCCCGACGCTGTTTCTCATGAAGCGCAAATTCGCCGGAAAGCTGAAAGCCTTAAAACTCGCGCGGAGCGTCATCGCGGGTAAATTGACGGGCAAACATATGCGCGCCAGCGGTGGCGCGTTGCAGGGGCGGATGCTGCAATTGGTTCTGAAAGCTGGCATAAAAATCTTACCGGAAACGCCTGTTCAAGATTTGGTGGTCGAAAATGGACGCATCGCTGGTGTGATCGTTACAACGGCTACGGGGCCACGCAGGATCAAGGCTGATCATGGTGTGCTCGTGAATGCCGGTGGATTCTCACACAACCTTGCCATGCGTGAGGCCTACCAACCAAAACCCGCCTCAACCCGCACCAACGCCAATCCCGGCGACACCGGTGAAATGCTTTTGGCGATGAAATCCCTCGGCGCCGCGCTCGATTGCATGGACGAAGCCTGGTGGGTGATCACATCGATCAACGCCGATGGCTCCTGGCCGCCCGGCGTGGTGACCAAGGATGGCAAGACCTTCCCCTTCATGCACCATCTTGATTTGTCTCTGCCGTACCTCATTATGGTGGACCAGGATGGCAACCGGTTCGCGGATGAATCGGGTGCCTATATGGAAATCGGTCAGCGCATGTATCAACGCCAGAAGGAAACGGGCCGTGCGATCCCGGCCTGGGTGATCATGGATGCCCGCAATCGTAAATCTTACCCGTGGGGCAGTGCGGCGCCCGGAACCACGCCTAAGGAATGGTTGGAGTCGGGCTATATGAAAACGGCAGCCACGCTGGGCGAGCTTGCAAAGATCTGCGGTATTGACCCATCCGGCCTCGCGGCTACGGTCGAACGCTTCAATGGTTTCTGCCGGACCGGGGTCGATGCCGACTTCAACCGGGGTGGCCGCGCGTTCGACCGTGCGCATGGCGATGACACCGTTAAACCGAACCCAAATTTGGGACCTATCGAGCAGGGTCCATTTTATGCTGTTGCCATGGCGCCGGGCGATGTCGGCACGGCGGGCGGCGTGGTCACCGATGAATTTGCCAGAGTTCTGCGCGAGGATGGCAGCGTGATTGAAGGGCTCTACGCCACGGGCAATTGCACGGCATCGGTTGTCGGTCGTTGTTACCCGGGTGCCGGTGCCAGCATCGGCGCTTCGTTCGTATTCGGCTATATAGCCGCGCATCATGCGCTGAACGTGGCGGATCAGTTGCCTTTCACGATCGCCTCCGCAAAGTCTGTCAGCGCCGCCGCCTGAAGTGCCGTCCTCCTTGAGAAAGCCTTTTAATATGACTGACGCCACAACTATGGCCACCAA
>JAQNCU010000363.1 GCA_029077775.1 Acidocella sp.
AAGCAGCCGCTTTTTTGAAAAAAAGCGGCGCAAAAAACTTTTGTTATGCCGGTGCCGGGCTTCTGGAACCCCAATGGCCCAGATAAATAATGTTTTTTTGCTTCTTTTTGTTCACAAAAAGAAGCGCTTGCTGCCCGCCAAGAATCATTCTTTAGGCCAGCTGGTATTATATGTAAACGAGGTTAATCGAGGATAAAGCTGACCGGCACGTGGTCAGACGGCTGGGTGCGGGCGCGCTCGGGTTTGTGGATGATGCTGTGGGTGAGACGCTCGGCGAGGCGGGGTGAGAGCAATGCATGGTCGATCCGCAGGCCGCTGTTACGATCCCAGGCACCCGCCTGATAATCCCAGAAGGTATAGGCGCTCTCAGCCGGGTGGAGCGCGCGAAACGCCTCGGTCAGCCCGGTCCAGAGCAAGGCGTTATAGGCGGCGCGGGTGGGCGGGCGGATGAGCGCGTCATCCGGCCCGATGGCGCCGGGGGCGAAATCAGCGTCGGTGGGGCAGACATTATAATCGCCGGCCAGGAGAAAATCCTCGTCCGCGTCGAGCATCGTCTGCGCGTGGGTGCGTAAGTGCGCCATCCAGTCGAGCTTGTACTGGTACCCGGTCTCCCCTCCGGAATTGCCGTTCGGCAGATAAAGGTTGCCGACGCGCAGATTTTGCGCGCGGATTTCAACGAATCGGGCCTGGGTGTCGTCACCCGGCAGGCCGGGCAGGCTGGTATGTGTGACCTCAACCGGGGCGCGGTGCAGGATGGCGACCCCATTATAAGATTTCTGGCCGACGATGACCGCCTGATAGCCGAGCCCGGCAAAGGCGAGGGCGGGGAAATTCAGAACCTCGGTCTTGATTTCCTGGAGCAACAGGAGGTCGGGTTGCTCGGCTTGAAGGAAGGCCGCGACATGGGGTTCGCGGATGCGGATGGAATTGACGTTCCAGCTGGTGATTTTCATGCGGCGATAAGGTGTCAATCCCCAGGCTTAATCTACGGCAAAAGAGATGCCGCAGCCACAGGAGGCGGTGGCGAGCGGGTTATTGACCGCGAAATAGGCGCCCATGAGCGTGTCCTTATAGTCGAGTTCAGCGCCCGAGAGCAGATCGAGGCTGACAGGGTCGATGAAAACCTGCGCGCCATCGGCGGCGATGACGAGATCATCCGCTGCGCGGGCGGCGGTGAGGTCGAATTTATACTGATAGCCCGAGCAGCCCCCCGCCAGGACTTCCACCCGCAAGGCGGTGGACTTTCCATCCTCGGCGATGATTTCGGCGATGCGCCTTGCGGCGGCTTCGGTGAGGCGGAAGGGGGCGATGGTGTCTGACATAGCGTGTATATAGCGCGCGGGGGGATTGGTGGTAAGGGTGCGTTTGCGTTAAGGCATGCGCATGACCAAGGCCCCCTATGCCGTACATGGCGCGGATTCGCGCGGGCGGCAGTTCACCGAGCGGTATAGCGATGACCGCAGCCCCTTTCAGCGCGACCGCGACCGCGTGGTGCATTGTTCGGCGTTCCGCAAATTACAGTACAAGACCCAGGTTTTCGTGACCTATGAGGGGGATTTCTACCGTACGCGGCTCACGCATAGCCTGGAGGTGGCGCAGATCGGGCGCAGCATCGCCCGGTATTTGGGGTTGGACGAGGATTTAACCGAGGCGCTGGCGCTGGCGCATGACCTGGGGCACCCGCCCTTTGGCCATGCCGGGGAGACCGGGCTGAACGAGGCTTTATCGGCGTTTGGCGGGTTTGACCATAATGCGCAGAGCCTGCGTGTGGTGACCCTGTTGGAACATAGATACGCGGCGTTCGACGGGTTGAATTTGACCTGGGAGACTCTGGAGGGTTTGGCCAAGCATAATGGCCCGCTGACCAGCCCGCCCGATTACATCGCGGCGTTTGATGCGCAGTTCCGCCTGGACCTTCACGCCCAGCCCTCAGCCGAGGCGCAAGTGGCGGCCTTGGCCGATGACATTGCCTATAACGCGCATGATCTGGATGACGGGCTGCGGGCCGGGCTGTTCGGGTTCGAGGAGATCGCGGATCTGCCCATGGTGGGGGCGGCTTTGCGCGAGGCGCAGGCGCTGACCCATGAGACCGGGCGGGTGCGCAATGAGCTGAGCCGCCGGGTGATCAATGCGCTTGTGCATGATGTGCTGGCCGAGAGCCGGGCGCGGCTGGCGGCGCTGAACCCGGCGGGGGCGGCTTATATCCGCGCGCAAACGGGGCAAGTGATCGGGTTTTCAGCCCCCATGGCGGCGGCGAATGTGGCGATAAAGGCGTTTTTGTTTGCGCAAATGTACCGGCATTGGCGGGTGAACCGCATGTCGCATAAAGCGCGGATGGTGACCAAGGCTTTGGGTGGGCTGTTTTTGGAACGGCCCTATCTGTTGCCCGATGATTGGCGCGCCCGCGCAGGCAAGCCGGAGAGCGAGGCGGCGGCAATGGCGGTACGCGATTATGTGGCGGGCATGACGGATCGGTTTGCCTTGGATGAATATGCGCGGCTGACCGATCCCTCGGTGCCGGGTTAAGGGTGGATGATGACTGACGATTTATATGCGCGGTTGCGCGATGTTGTAGTGCAGGCGCTGGCCGAGGCCGTGCCGGGATTGCCCGATGATTTGATGGCGCGGGTGGAGCTGACGCCGACTCGCGACACAACGCATGGCGACATGGCGAGCAATGCGGCGATGGTGGCGGCGAAATTCGCAAGCGGCGACCCCCGTGCGCTGGCGGCGTTGCTTGCAGGCAGGCTGGCCGGGCGCGGGGGCATTGCGGCGGCGGCCCCGGCCGGGCCGGGGTTTGTCAACCTCACGCTCGACCCGGCGCTGTTGCGCGCGCAGATTCCGGTGATTTTGGCGGCGGGTGAAGCCTATGGGTCAGGTGAGGCGACCGGGCGGGTGAATGTGGAATATGTCTCGGCCAACCCGACCGGGCCGCTGCATGTCGGGCATTGCCGGGGGGCTGTGGTGGGCGACGCGCTGGCGAATCTGCTGGCCAAAGCGGGGCATGAGGTTACCAAGGAGTTTTATATCAACGATGCCGGGGCGCAGATGGTGGCGCTCGCGCGGTCGGTTTATGGGCGCTACCTCGAAGCCCTGGACCTGCCTGAGCATGCGCGGGATTACGCGGCCTTGGTCCCTGGGGGGATGCAATATGGCGGGGATTATCTGGTGCCGGTCGGCTTTGCGCTGGCGGCGGCGTATGAGGATAAATTCGTCGATGC
>JAQNCU010000364.1 GCA_029077775.1 Acidocella sp.
GCCGGAATGTTGAGGATTTTATGCGCGTGGCCGAGCGTGTGGAGGTGCTGATCTCCCCACCATGGGAGCTTCGGCGGCTCGATCTGTTCGCGGCGAAGCGGCTTGTGCTTGTGCAATCCACCTCCGCCGGGGTGGATAGTCTGATGCCCTTTGATGGCATTCCGCCGGGCGTGATGCTGGCCAATAACCGGGGCACCCATGCGCAAAAGGCTGGTGAATATGCGCTGATGGCAATTTTGATGCTGGTTAACCGGATGCCGTTTTTTGTTGCCAGCCAGCGCGCTCAGGCGTGGCGGCGGCGGACCAGCGGGGTGTTGGCGGGCCAGCGTTTATGTGTGGTGGGGTTGGGCGCACTGGGCGGGGCAGCGGCGACACAGGCGCGGCGGATGGGCATGGATGTGACCGGGGTAAGCCGGTCGGGCAGAGCGCATGATGGCTGCGCGCGGGTGACCACGCTGGCATCTCTCGATGAAATTTTACCGCGCATGGATGTTTTGTTGCTGGCCTGCCCGCTGACGCCAGAGACCGCCGGGATGCTCTCCACCACGCGGATCAGGGCGATGAAGCCGGGTGCCGGGGTGATCAATATCGGGCGTGGGCGGTTGATCGACGAGGCGGCTTTGTTCGATGCGTTGGATGACGGGCATCTGGGCGGCGCCGTGCTGGACGTATTTTATACCGAGCCGTTGCCGCCCGGGCATCGGGCCTGGGGGGTTAAGAACCTGATGATCACGCCGCACATGTCCTCGGACGACCCGGCGACCTATAATGTGCTGACGTTGCAGATATTCCAGCGCAACCTGGCGGCGATTATGGCCGGGCAGATGCCGCCGACTTTGGTGGACCAGGGTAAGGGGTATTGAAAGCGGGGTGTTTATTTTTGTCTCGCGGTTGGAATAACATAAAGCGTTAAGGTCTGCGTGGGATCATCCGCTCAAGGGTGAAGGTTGGACGCCGCAAATTCTAGGTGTCCTGGCCCTGTCGGAAATAGGAGCTTGCGATGAGCCTCAGTATCAACATGAGTATCAATAACCTTGCTTTTGCTACGTCTTCGGCGACCTATGGAGTCTCTGGGGCATCGGCTGGTCTGGCGGGCAATGCTGGCGGCAGCGCAGGCTCAAACGGCTTCGGCGGTGGTGGTGGGTCATCCCGGCCAGCGGGGGATACGAGGTCGGTGGTTGCGATGGCGGATGGGGCCAGCGTAAGTGTTTTGCGAGGACCCGCGGGTGATGTTTTATCCGTCACGACCATGCCAGCGGGCGGTGGCGTTGGGGGCGGTGTGGATGTGATGGCCTGACCGGCCTGACGAACACCCCGCCTGCCCCATACCGATTGAGATAACGGCGCCGGTTGGGCATGGCTGCCTTGCCGGTGGCGGATCAGATGATGTTCGTGGTGACATGGCCGACGCCATCTATGTCACCCCTCAGGACATCGCCGCGCACCACCGGGCCGACGCCATCTGGCGTGCCCGTGAAGATAACGTCCCCGGGGGCGAGGCGGATCAGGCCGGAAAGGGCGGCGATGATCTCCGGCACGCGCCAGATCTGGTCGGCGAGGTCGCCAAGCTGGCGAGGCTCGCCATTGACCGACAGCGCGATGCGGCCCCTGTGCGGGTGGCCGATGAGGCTGGCGGGGGCGAGTGTGCCGATGGGTGCTGAGGCATCGAAACCTTTTGCCATGTCCCACGGGCGGCGCGCGGCTTTAGCGATGTCTTGCAGGTCCCGGCGGGTGAGGTCGAGCCCGGCGGCGTAGCCATATACATGGTCAAGGGCCGCCGCTTGCGCGATGTCGGCACCGCCCGTGCCGATGGCGACGACCAGCTCCATCTCGTGATGCAGATTTTCGGTGGCAGGGGGATAGGGTGTCGCGGCGCCCGCAATGACCAGCGCATCGGCGGGTTTGGTGAAGAAAAATGGCGGCTCGCGGTTGGGGTCTCCGCCCATTTCCCGCGCATGGGCGGCATAATTGCGGCCCACACAGAACACCCGGCGAACCGGCATGGCACCGCCGCCCTGCACCGGGATGGTAATTTGTGGCGGTGCCGGAAAGACGAAATTCGCCATGCTTTGCTCCTGTTTTAGGCTTACCCTGCCGTCATTCAGCTTGTTAGGCAAAGCTGGCGCCGCTATGTGGGGAGATATGAAGAAACTTCTGGTTTTAATGGCGATGTTGACCCCCATGACGGCCCTGGCGGCTGCGGTGCCGCAGGCGCTGGGGCCAAACGCGGGTAAATTCGGGGATTGGACGGCGGCGACGCTTGGGTCTGGACCGGCGAAAATTTGCTATGCGTTCACCAGCGCCAGCGCCTCGAAGCCCGTGATCGCGAAGCGCGGGCCGGTGATGCTGACGGTGACCGAAAGGGCCGGCGCGCGCGATGAAGTGACGCTGAATGCAGGCTATAAATATCCGGCAAATGCCAAAGTGAGCTTGAGCGTGGGCACGGCGGTGATCGATTTTTATACCCAAAGCGAGACCGCATTCACCACTGGCGGCGCAGACGCGGTGGCCGCGTTCAAGGTTGGGGCGGCGGCGCAGGCGGTATCCACCGGGCCGCATGGGCATGACGTGACCGATGATTTCTCGCTGACCGGGTTCTCGGGTGCTTATGCGGCGATCACGGCTGCCTGCCCGTGAACACCATGTCGGAACCCAATATGGTCATGCCTGATTTAACGGTGCCGGAGCGTGAGCGGATTTTGGCCAAGGCGGCGATGTTCGCGCCGCCCGGCAACGTGCAGGCCGATGGGCGGATGGATCTGGTCGGGCTGTCACGCGAGGAATTGCTGTTCGCCGTGCTGGCCGAGGGCGAGGCACCGTTCCGGGCCAAGCAGCTCTGGCACTGGATTTATCACCAGGGCGTGCGGGATTTTTCGGCGATGAGCAGCATCGCGCGGCCATTGCAGGAAAAATTCGCGGCTAAGTTCGTGGTGGGCAGGCCAGAGGTGGCGCTCGACCAGATCTCGAAGGATCAGACCCGGAAATTTCTGTTCAATTTCCGCGATAATGAGAAAGTGGAGACCGTTTATATCCCGGACCGGGCGGAGGATCGGGGGGCTGTTTGCATCTCAAGCCAGGTGGGGTGCACGCTCTCATGCCGGTTCTGCCATACCGGCACCCAAAGGCTGGCGCGGAATTTATCGGCGGCGGAAATTGTCGGGCAGTTCATGGCGGCGCGCGATGCTTATAAAGAATGGCCGAGCCCCAAGGGTGAGACGCCC
>JAQNCU010000365.1 GCA_029077775.1 Acidocella sp.
CCCTCAGCATAAACGGGGATTCAATGCAGCCGGTCTACCGCCAGGGCGATACCATCGTCGTCTCCCCCGCCGCACCCGTCCGCCAGGGAGACAGGGTGGTCTCCCGCAGCAAGGATGGCGCGGTAATGGCCAAACTGCTTCTGCGCCGCACCGCCGGGCGGATAGAACTCGGTAGCCTGAACCCTGAATTTCCTGATCTGCGCTTCCAGGCCCGGGAAATTCTCTGGATGCACCGGATTATCTGGGCCAGCCAATAGGCGAAGCGCCCATTAACGGTCGTCGTCGCCCCAGCCACGATGGCCCCAACCGCCCCACCAGCCGCCAACAACAATCGGCGGGGGTGCCAGGGTTATCGCGGGGGCGTAATAGCCGGTATTATATCCATAGCCTGACGGATAATAGACACAGCCGCCAAGCCCCGCCGTAGCAATCGCCAATACGGCGGCCCGGCGCAAAGCCGCAAACGTCCTGATATCGGTTGCTTTTGTCATTTTCCTATTCCTCAGCCGCAATGGCGGCGTACGTTCATTTGCCTAAGCATATCCAGGTTTTTGCGGCGCCATTACGGCGCGAAGCAGGCGAAATGTAAAACACTGCAACGCAACAATGAAAACCCTGTAATGCACCCTACCGCGTTATCATCTTGCCCGCCCCGGCGGCGCCTGCGAGACTGCCGCATGCGCACTCCCGCTCAACATCTCTCCAAGGCCGATGCCCGCCTTGGCACCTTGATCACGCGGATAGGCCCGGTGAAGCCGCGAAAGCCCGAACATGCCGAACTTTATCCCGCACTTCTTTCCGCCATCGCGCATCAGCAGCTTCACGCCAACGCCGCGCTGGCCATTCTTGGCCGCTTAAAGGCCAATTGTGCGGAAGCACTGCCAGACCCGGCAACGTTGCTTGCCCTGCCTGACGAGGCGCTGCGCGCCTGCGGCTTCTCCGCCTCCAAAATGGCGGCCATACGGGATGTGGCTGCCAAAGCGGCGGACGGCACCATTCCCACCCGCGCGCGCGCCTTGCGGCTTTCCGATGATGCGCTCATCGAACGCCTCACGAGCATCCGCGGTGTCGGCCGCTGGACGGTGGAGATGCTGCTGATTTTCACGCTGCGCAGACCTGACGTGTTTCCGGTGGATGATTTCGGCGTGCGCGAAGGATACCGGCTGCTGCATGGGCTGGAGGCGCAGCCGAAACCGAAAGCCTTCGCCGAAATCGGCAAAATCTACGCGCCCTACCGCGCGCTGGCGGCCCTTTATCTGTGGCGCGCGGCGGACGAGATGAAAAAACCCGCCGCGAAACCCAGCAAGGCATAAAAAAGGCCAGTGTTTCCACCAGCCTTTTTAACAAATCACGGCAGATGCTTGGCGATGTAAGGCGGCAGCCAGAAGCTCGCCACATGCATATGCGGGCTCCAATACTCACTCTTGCCCGCAATACCAGCGGCTTCGGCGCGTTTGGTAATCTCTTCAACGCTCACCTGCGTCTGCGCCGGGTTCTTGCCTGCCCAGCCCAGCGTCATGTAGCCGCCCACATAGGTCGGCACCGCGGCGATGTAAGCCGAAACAAACGGGAAGAATTTCTTGCGCCGCACGGAGGTTTCATACAGCTCATCCGCCTGCATGAAGGGCACGCCGCACTGGTTCACAATCAACCCGTCATCGCGCAAAATCCGCGCCGCGTTCTCGTAGAAATCGTCGGTGAACAGAACTTCACCCACGCCGATCGGGTCGGTAGAATCCACGATGATCACATCGAACGACCCCGTCGCCGCCTTCTTCACGAAATCGATGCCGTCGCCCACAATCACCTCGGCGCGCGGATTGGTCCACGCATCGCCGCCAATACCAGGCAGAAATTCCTTGGAGAGACGGATCACCTCACCGTCGATCTCCGCCATCACCGCGCGCTCAACGCCCTTGTGCATCAAAACATGCTTCAGCACACCGCCATCTCCGGCGCCGATAATCAGCACGTCCTTCGCATGGCCATGCGCCAGCAGCGGCACATGGGTGAGCATTTCCTGATATACGAACTCATCACGCTCGGTAATCTGGATAACGCCATCCAGCGTCAGCACCCGGCCATGGCTGGTGGTTTCAAAAACACCAATATCTTGAAACTCGCTTTTTACCCGCGCCAGCTCGCGCGATGTTTTGAAGCGTTGGCCCCAATCGGTGTAAAGCGTCTCGTTCAACCAGGTCTCGGCCATGGCCAAATCTCCACATTCGCGCAAAGCGGAACGTTGGCGGAACCAACCCTCCGTGCGTCACTTGTTGTAAATGAAAGGGCGGTGCAACCACCGCCAAGCGTTACGCGATCAAGCCGCGCTTGTGTTCACTAACCTGGATATGGCTCGGCGTGAACACTTCCTTCAGGAAGGGGATCAGCTTGTACGGGTCGCAGCAACCGCACATGAACACGTCAAGTGCTGCAAAACCACGCTCCGGCCAGCTATGGATGGAGATATGGCTTTCCGCCAGAACCACCACGCCAGAAACGCCGCCATTCGGTTCGAAATGGTGGAAATGATGGTGCAGAATCGTCGCCCCCGCCGCCAATGCGCCGTCACACAGCGTCTGGTCGATCAGTTGTGGGCTGTCGAGATTGGATGCACCCCACAGATCGATGATCAGGTGCATGCCGGCGTATTTCACGCCATCCTTCTCGACGTAGTAGTCCTTCTGCGGCTCCGGGGAGACCATGGAAATCGTCTGGTTTTCGCTCGGAGACTCCGAGACCATCCCCAGTTGGGCAAGTGCGTTCATTGCGAACCCCCTAACTAGTAGACAGCCTGTAGAACGCAGCACCGCGCTGCGCCCCCCTGGGCCAGTGGGGGCGGCTTATGAGGCCATACCCCCCCTGATGCAAGTGATATTTTTATGCAGGCGGTGAAAAAAATAACCCCCTGCCCTGCGTGCGCGGAGCAAGGGATTTCACGAAAGCTTCAAGAAGAGATCAAGTAAGTTTTTGTTACTCCGCTGTCTCCTGATACGCCTCCAGCGGCGCGCAGGAACAAACGAGGTTGCGGTCGCCATACACATTGTCCACCCGTTTCACTGGCGGCCAGTATTTCTGCGCCGCGACGAATGGCAGCGGAAAGGCCGCCACCTGCCGGGAATAGGCATGGTTCCACGCCTCCGCCATTACCTCGGCGGCGGTGTGCGGGGCGTTCTTCAGCGGGTTGTCATCCTTTGGTAAACC
>JAQNCU010000366.1 GCA_029077775.1 Acidocella sp.
GCCATCACGCGGCTGCGGCGGAGCCTTGCTGCGCACTGAGCATTCGATTTCGGGCGGCACGCTCGATAGGGCGCTTGAGCCCGGGCGGATGGGTTGCGCCCAATACAGGCGTTCAGCCGATCCGGCCTTCGTCTCCAAAGCGGACATGCGGCGAAGAAAAGCTTATGGCGGGGGCGGGTGGTTTCCTGCCGGTCCGCTTGCGGGGGGGGATGCGCTGAAACCGGACATGTGGGTTATATCTTGGTCTGGCCGGAAGCGGAATGGCGGCTTTGGGCGACCGATACTCCGGGGTGGACATTCGCGTCCACACAACCTGGTGGTGGCTTTTGGCTCGTTGGAACTCCGGTCGGAAGAAACCGACTATTGCGTTATCGAGCATCGGTATCGTCGGCGTGGGTAGTCGATGAATTAGGGGTCGCTCCTGCGACATCCTTGCCAACCGCCAGGATGAATGGTTTTGCCGGAGACTTGACGCGGTGGCGGCTGGGTCGGAGTCGGCTCGCTTACCGTAGCGAACGCGTATGGCCAGCCCTTGAGGTGGATTTGCTCTGGCCTCTGCTACAGTCGGGATTGGCTGCGGTCGTGGCGCGCGACTCCCGCCGGCCGCAGCACTAACAGTTGCGCGGTGCGCTCCTGCCGCTCGTTCGAAAGCCGACGTGTTAAATCAGCACTGAGCCTTGATATGTTGTGAGCGGGCGATCTCTGTCTCTATGATTGCTTTCAGTTCGGGGTACGTCAGTTTGAAAAACTCTCGACCTTCATTCAGCCGATAGGGGTCGAGCATCGCATGAACACCCTTTTCGAGGGCCCCTGGGTCAGGGTGCTGCCAAACTTCGACCACTGCAAACGGTATGGGTACGCCAGTAGCCGAAGAAAGTTCCCGAGCGCGTTCTTCGGCGCTATCAGAGGTCCAACCCACCTTGTAGACTTGGTCTTCCATCGCCAAACAACGCATTACGTAAAGGACTCCGACTTGGTCACTTGACGGTTTCTTGTTGGTTTCTGCCAGTTCGGCAGCCTTGAGATAGTCGGAGACCTGAATTTTAGCTGCCCCGACTGACGATTTAATAAAAACCGTTCGGGGCTGATTGGCTCGCGCGCGCCACTTGTTAGTGGCTTTTACCCACGTCCTACCTTTGATCTGATTGCCGTCCCGATCGTGCCCATAGTTGTCCGGCGTCAATCGCCGCCAGTAGCCGTCTGTTTCGGTTTCGTAATATGGGGGCGTGTAGGAACGCATTATGTGCGGGGTGGTGTCAGAAATCTGAATGGAAGTCACATGCTTGAACTGGGTGCCGACGCCACGACCACCTTTCACGATCTTAGGCGCGGACTTTCCGCTCGCTTTGATGACAGCCTCCGAGATTGTGACACTAAACTTGAAATACCAAAGAATCTGGAAAAAAGCTTCTGCAAGACCCCACATTACGGCGGCGCTTTCTACCCTCTGCTGCATTATAGAAATGATCTCTTCGCGCCGCGACCTATCCCGGATATTTGAAAATACATCCGGATCATCGCAGAACAGCATAAACGTGGCCTCCGTCTCCGACATGTAGCAACGAGCGAGATGCTTGGCAGTTGATAGATCTGTTTCGCCTGAGATGACCGTACGAATGGCCGTTTTGGTCCCTTGAAGCGGAATAGGGCTTCCAATGCGATTACCTTTTTCTTCCAAGTGTTGTGACAAAAATGGACGTTTTTCTGCCGGGATATTACCGACTTCAATCTCAAAGTCACTCTTGCAGCGCTCTCGCCAATCCGTCTCCGACAGCACTTCACCTCCAAGGACATACCAGTGAAGTGAGTTCCCTCGCCGAACCATGGAGAATCCGGAAATTACAAACTCTCGCCCTTCGGCGGTCATGTAGGTAAAGTCATCAATACTGCCATTTTGGGTAAAATGGTATGTCCGGCCCTCGGGTATGCCTAGCAATTCAGCGAGGTTGAATTTTGGAGCGTTTTCAGAGGTAAGATAATCAAAATAGTCCGCAACATTAAAAAGGTGGTCCACCTCTGGCAGTGGCTCCGCGTACGGAGCGACGCTATTTTCGATGAGCTTTATTGCACAGAAGGGTTCAAAATAGTTGAAGTTTATGGGTTGGTTAAATAGGCCGGACGTGGCATATCGGTGCGTGTACTCAATGGCAAGGTCTCTCAGAAGTTGGTCGATAGGATAGCCAACGCCAGAGTGCCGGATTGAGTGTAAGATTCCCGTATATTTTGTGGCGAGTTTCTTGGCATCAACCTTAATTTTTCGGCGCACGTCTTGGGGAAGGTTTGCAATGGGACTATTCTGCCTCTCTTTGTCAAGAAACAGTCGGTGATCTACGGCAGCGAAATATGGGACTTTCCGGAGTTCATCCAAGCGTTTGTTTCGGCTCATTTCACGCTACTCGTTGTTAACGGAGGGTCGGGTGGGAGTTCAACCGGAAGGCGCGCTTCGAGAGCGCAGCACGAAACTGGCGACCCTGAGCCGATTACAGGACCTGAATATCGCAGAGTGGTCGATATGGCAACCGATCCGAGGTTCCGGCGGCCTACCGCTGCAAGGTCGGTTAGTCTTCGCATGGGATCAGAAAAAGCGGGGGCCAATGGACCGACTCGTCCACCGTTGCCGCAGGCGATTGGTGATTAACCGCCCATCACGGCATGGCGCTGTCGGGGATTACCCGCACGCCGCTGGCCACCCGAGGATCGATCACTCCCTCGCACAAAATACCTGCCGACCTGTGTGCGGCGCACGCCAGCATGCGTATCTCGCCGCGAGCGACCTCACGACAATCGGCGTGCCTTTCCACAATCCGGATCGAAGAAGTGCGGAAACCTTTGACGCCTAGCGATCCAGCCGGAGGCGCGTTGCCATTGGGCGTCCACTCTGCACCCGCGTTTGATATCTAAGCAGCCACCCTGATTGGCGGGACGTCCACATTCGAGGGATAGCAAGGCGGCCCGGAACGGCCGCTATGGGTGCGAAGGCGCCGCCTTTAGGTGGCGCTGAACGTCTGATTCCGGGATCACCTGATCGACGGTCTGGCGACCGGCTTGGGTCGCAAGCGGCCGCCAGACCGGGGGCGACGAAGGTCTGCTTCTTGCCGTCGATCGCTCCAAAGCGGCCCTTCCGCTTCCGACCAATCTCAGCCGGGCCGGCCGGAGCTGTGAAGGACCGCGTAGGGTCAAGAGCAGTTGCCCCGCG
>JAQNCU010000367.1 GCA_029077775.1 Acidocella sp.
TGGCGGCGGTCAGCGAGGTTTTGCCATGGTCAACGTGGCCGATGGTCCCGATGTTCACATGCGGCTTGTTGCGCTCAAATTTAGCTTTGGCCATTTAACTGCTCCGTATGCAGGCTAAAAACTTGGAATGGTCAGAAGATTACCAGCGGTAATGACTGAAAGCCTTGTTGGCTTCGGCCATCCGATGGGTATCTTCACGCTTCTTGACCGCAGAGCCGCGATTATTAACCGCATCCTGCAGCTCGTTCGACAGCCGCTCTTCCATCGTGTGCTCGCCGCGTTTGCGGGCGGAGTCGATGATCCAGCGGATCGCCAGCGCCTGACGGCGCTCGGTCCGAACCTCGACGGGGACCTGATAGGTCGCACCACCGACGCGGCGTGAGCGTACCTCGATCGCCGGCTTCACATTGTCCAGCGCCTCGGGGAACAGGCGCACAGGATCGGCACTTGGCCCGCCGCGCTTTTTCAGCACGTCGAGGGCGCCATAAACGATCCCTTCGGCAACGGACTTTTTGCCGTCATACATCAGCACATTCATAAAACGGCTGATCACGATATCACCGAACTTCGCGTCGGGCAGAACTTCGCGCTTCGTGGCGCGGCGGCGGCGGCTCATCTCAACCTCTCCTTACTTCGGACGCTTGGCGCCATAGAGCGAGCGGCGCTTGCGGCGCTTCGGCAGGCCCTGCGTATCCAGAACACCGCGCAGGATGTGGTAGCGGACACCCGGAAGATCTTTCACGCGGCCACCGCGGATCAGCACCACGGAGTGCTCCTGCAGGTTATGGCCTTCGCCGGGGATGTAGCTCACCACCTCGAAACCATTGGTCAGGCGCACCTTGGCGACCTTACGAAGCGCTGAGTTCGGCTTCTTCGGGGTCGTCGTGTAGACGCGCGTGCAAACGCCACGCTTCTGGGGGCAACCCTCAAGGGCCGGCACCTTGTTGCGCTTGGCCGCCGGCTCGCGCCCCTTGGCGATCAACTGGTTAATGGTCGGCATATGTCATCCTGCTTCGTGTTCAAAACTCGAATTCCTTTGGTCAGGAACGGGCCTTCCATAAAAAAGCACCGCAAAGGAGGTATGGAACCCTTCCTTACGGACTGCTTATCTAGCGCGCGGCCTAGGCACGGATTGCTCCGCACGGCGCCGCACGCGCCAGATTTTTACAGACGACCCGGTCCGGAACTCCGGAACCGCGAGAGCGCTTTCCTTAGAAGCGGCTCCCCCCCAAGTCAAGCGATTCTCCCTCCCCAAACTGTAAGAAAAACGCAGACTTCCCGAATCCTCATAGCTGGGTGAACGAAAAAGCGCCCGAGGGCGGGAATGCAAAACGGCACCCGAGGGTGCCGTTTTGGCCGTCATACATATTATAGAGGGGGCGCGCGTTACTCGGCAGCCAGCTCCGGCTTGGCTTGGCTGCGCCCGCCCATTGCCTGGCGGTCCCGCCCGGCGGCGATCTGGCGCAGCCGGTTCATCACCGCACCCGTACCCGCCGGGATCAACCGGCCGACGATCACGTTTTCCTTCAGGCCGGTCAGCAGGTCCAGCTTGCCGGCCGTGGCCGCCTCGGTAAGCACGCGCGTCGTTTCTTGGAAGGAAGCAGCGGAGATGAAGCTCTGCGTCTGCAGTGAGGCCTTGGTGATGCCCTGAAGTACCGGCAGACCCATGGCCGGGCGCTCTTCGTGCGCCAGCTTGGCGTTCTCCTGGTCAAACTCCACCCGGTCCACCAGCTCACCCACCAGGAAGGTGGTGTCCCCGGCTTCGGTAATCTCCACCTTCTGCAACATCTGGCGCACGATCACTTCAATATGCTTGTCGTTGATCTTCACACCCTGCAGCCGGTAAACATCCTGGATTTCGTTGACCAGATAGTCGGACAACGCCTCCACGCCCAGCACGCGCAGAATGTCGTGCGGCACGCGCGGGCCGTCCACCAGCGGGTCGCCCTTGCGGACATAGTCGCCCTCCTGAACAGACACGTGCTTGCCCTTGGGAACCAGGTACTCGGTCTCCTCGCCGGTTTCATCGCTCTTTACGATAACCCGGCGCTTGGCCTTGTAGTCCTTGCCGAATTCCACGCGGCCGTCGATTTCCGCGATGATCGCGTGATCCTTCGGCCGGCGGGCCTCAAACAGCTCCGCCACGCGCGGCAGACCGCCCGTGATATCGCGGGTCTTGGAACCCTCGCGCGGGATACGGGCCAACACGTCACCTGCCGCCACCGTCGCACCGGGTTCGATCGAGAGAATCGAGTCCGGCGAAAGGAAGTACCTTGCCTCAGTGCCGTTGGTCAGGCGCAGAATCTCGCCCTTCGCGTCCTTCAGCAGCAAGCGGGGGCGCAGATCCGCACCACGGGCCGATTGCTTGTAGTCCACCACGACCTTGGAGGTAAGACCGGTGACTTCGTCGGTCCGTTCCACCAGGGTCACACCCTCGATAAGGTCGGCGTATTCCACGATACCGGCACGCTCGGTGATGATCGGCAGGGTATACGGGTCCCACTCGGCCAGTTTCTGGCCGCGCGCGACATCCGCTCCCTCATCCACCAGCAGCCGGGCGCCATAGGGCACACGGAAGCGGGCACGCTCGCGCTTGCCGGCATCGGTGAGGACGATTTCGCAGTTACGGCTCATCACCACCGGCACACCGGTGGAGTTGGTCACCACCGTGCGATTGCGGATGACAACCGTGCCGTCATGGCTGGCTTCCACGTTGGATTGTTCGGCGCCACGCTGGGCGGCACCGCCGATATGGAAGGTCCGCATGGTAAGCTGCGTGCCCGGCTCGCCGATGGACTGTGCCGCGATCACGCCAACAGCCTCACCCACATTCACCGGGGTACCCCGCGCCAGGTCGCGCCCATAGCACTTCCCGCAGACCGCGATCTTGGTATCGCAGGTCAGCACAGAGCGGATCTTCACCGTCTCGATGCCGCTCTTCTCGATCGCCTCGGCATGCGCCTCCTCGATCAGCTCATTACGGGCCACGATCACCTCATTGGTGTTCAGGTCCATAATGTCCTCGGCGGCGGTACGGCCCAGAACGCGCTCGGAGAGCGAGGCGACGATCTCGCCGCCATCACGCACGGCACTCACGGTCAGGCCGCGCTCGGTGCCGCAATCATCCTCGATGATGATGCAATCCTGCGCCACATCCACCAGGCGGCGGGTGAGGTAGCCCGAGTTGGCGGT
>JAQNCU010000027.1 GCA_029077775.1 Acidocella sp.
AGTAGTCGGTACCAGCGATGCGCTGGACCGAGAGAACTATCAGACCATTTACGCCAAAACAGCAGGTGCCCTGGCTGCACCTACAGCGGGACTGCACTTTACAGAGGAAATATTTACCCGCCTGGCGCAGCGGGAAATTGATCAGGCATGGGTGACACTGCACGTCGGGCTGGGAACATTTCTGCCAGTGGAAGCAGAAACGCTGGATCAGCATCCCATGCACCATGAGTCATTTTTTATTCCCCGGGCCACTGTGGAACGCATTCGACGGCAACGCGCCAAAACCGGGCGCATGGTGCTGGTGGGCACCACCACGGTTCGCACACTGGAGGCCGCGGCAGAGGAAATAATTGATCCCGCAGTGGCGGCGGCGGATTTTTCGGGGTCAACGAATCTGCTGATTCAGCCGGGGTATACGTTTAAGATGACCGATGCGTTGATCACCAATTTTCATTTACCGCGCAGCACGCTGCTGGCTCTGGTTGGTGCCCTGGTGGGGTTGGATCGCCTGAAAGAAATTTATCAGCAGGCCATTGTACAGCGCTACCGCTTTTACAGCTTCGGCGATGCGATGCTGATTCTGCCATAATGCCGCACGTTCCCGGCGGGGTGCATGACACCCGTGCTCTATTCCACCAATAATGAGGGGCTGATGGGCTGTTACCGCCGCCAGGCGCGAGCGCGGGGCAGTAGATGCAGCAGGGGGCCGTATTTTGCAGTATTGGCCAGTAATTGCAGTATTGTGCAGTAATTGCGGTGGGGGAGGTTGTCACAGTTGTTTTGCTCTTTAGTGTTCAGTGTGCAGCGGCGGCGGAATCACGCGGAAGCGTCCCGGCTCGCCGTGATGAACTCCGGACGCGGAGCAGGCGGCGGGGGAAGCATTTAGCATTGGGCATTGAGCATGGCCGCTGCGGGGCCGCCTCGCCCGTTAAACGCGGGTGCACTGTCATGAGCACTGATCACTAATCGATTAACAATACCCGGAGGTGGGTGAGCAGTTGAGCGGCTGCTGCGGCGAACATGGAAAACCCAAAAACTAATTGCGTCGCCGCTTTGGTCTTCCTTCGCCGCTCAATTACAGGGCAAAGCCCCCACCGTCTCGGCCCTTCAAAAACCGGGATCCTTTCCAATCACCATTAATGTCCGCAAGGAAGCAATGGCCACCGCGTTCATTCACGGCGGCTGGAAAGGCATCTTTGCAACCCACCCACCCATTGAAAAACGCGTTGCCCATGTTAGGTTCTCACAATACCATCATAATTCCGCGATCCTTATGGGCAATCGCAGAATCTCCTGCGCACGAGGTACGTCCGCTATGCGTGCCAGAATCATGTCCTTCAGCAGATGATCAGGCAATAGGTCAGCGAATTTCAGAATATCTGCTGCAGGCTCTTTAAGGTCCCAGTCCGGTGGCGAACTGAAGTCTCGCAGATCCAGAATGGTCTGGTTCAAGCGTTCGATGGAAATATCAGCTTGGAGTCTGATCCAGAAGTTGTCCGCGCGAAGCGGCGAGTCGATGTGAGGCTGCAGGTACTGCACGACTGTCTGATTTGCAATCAGCCCTCCGAACGTCCACCACTCCAGGGACTGCCCGCGCCGAGCTATTACCGAGCCATCACCGCAACAAGGCGATAGGTCTTGCCGTAGCTGAGCTATTTGACTCGCCGCACGGCGGGACCATGCCGGACTTTCATCCGTCGATAGTAGCACCTCACGAACAGCCGCACATAACTTTGCGGACAGCGGCACGCTCGAACCAAGCCAGCGGGATCGGCCGGATTCCTGCGCCGGCTCAACGTGCGCGATCTTGCGGTCCCAGTCCAAGTGAGTCACGCGCCATCCACGGCCACCCAGAGCAAGAATGGCCGGACCATCCTTTTTTGCGGCAAATGAAAGTGGGTGAACGAACCCAACTTCGAGCGTGCCAAACCGCACCTGAAATAGCGGCTGAGAAGTCAATACCGAGAGAAGCTCAGAAAAGTGACGATGCCCTAATCGGCGTTCCGCCTCTGTGCCAAGATGCATGCGCCCGCCATCTTCACCAAGCAGATTCAGATCCAAGGCGAAGTCAATAATGGCATCCGCGCGGCCATCATTCATTTCCGCAAAGGCCTGTACCTTGCCAATCCATGCCGGCCAATCGGAGCGCACAAACCCTGATTCCTGCAGTACAAGCGCCAGGATTTGTTGAACAAATACATGGTAAGGGATCGGCGGCGGAATGACTTGCTCAACAAAGCCTTGAGACCACATTCCAAGCAGTGCTGCGCTCTGGAGCAATGCGAAATCGTGCGTCGCCAAAATCAGGCAATTGCGATGAGTATTGTCGCGGCGTCCAGTTCGTCCCATGCGCTGAAGAAAGCTTGCGACAGTTGATGGGGCATCGATCTGGATGACCCGATCCAGATCACCCACATCGACACCCAGTTCCAGCACGCTGGTTGCCACAATGACACAGTCGGTTTCAGACGCGAATGCCCGCTCAGCACGGCGGCGCTGGTCCTTGCTCAATGAACTATGCGTGACGAAAACCTTCATCTCAAGTTGCTTTAGCTCGACCCCAAGCTCCTCCGCTCGGGCACGACTATCCACAAATACAAGGCGTTTCTCACCGCGGTGCAGGCGTGATAGCACGACGGCCGCATTCTTGATGGATCCCACGAAGTCCAATTGAACCTCAGCCGCTCTGACCGGCCCCGCCGGAGGACACACAACGCAACCTTGCTGGGTGCTTCCTGCGGTCAGCCAGCGCAATAGTTGCTCAGGATTGCCAACGGTCGCCGACAGGCCTATCCGCTGGATATCCCGCCCGGCCAAGCGTGAGACGCGTTGCAGCACCGAGAGCATGTGCCAACCCCGATCATCGCCGGCGAAGGCGTGCAGTTCATCAACGATAACCGCTCGAATCTGGGCGAATAGCGCCACCGGATCGGTCTTTGTTGAAACCAGCATGACCTCAAGCGATTCTGGCGTGGTCAACAGGATGTCGGGCTGCTCCCGGTTGATACGTGCTTTTTCGGTCGGTGATGTGTCTCCATGCCAGACCGAACAGGTTCGACCGACAAGGGTCGCGTAACGTTCAAGCCGGACATGCAGGTTGTTCAGCAGCGCTCGAATCGGGCACAGGTAAAGAACACTTAAGCCGCGCCAATCTTCGCTGAGCATCCGTGAAAGGATCGGCAGCATCGCCGCTTCGGTTTTCCCGCCGGCAGTGGGCGCTATGACCACCGCATTGTCGCCCCTGAGCACAACAGGGATGACCTCCTCCTGAAATGGCCGCAATTCGTGCCAACCAAGGCTGTTGACGACATGGTGCTGCAGGCCGGGATGGAGAAAATCGAACGCGGCCACGAATGTCACCTCATGTCAATTCTATTTCATCAACACTGTTTGCGGATGCGGCGTGGCGCTCAGTTGGCGTAAGCTCCGTGTCTTGAATTGTCAGCTTGTAGTGCTGATGCGGGTCGAACTCGGCGAACTGATCGACACGATCCAATATTTCGGCTACCAGCTTCTTTAAGAAAATGCGCGGGGCCACTCCAATCTTGCCGCCCAATCTACCGGCAACAGCGCGGGCAAGTTCATCAATGTATGCATTCCCGACCTTGGCCGCGAGACGATCCGGCGCACTGGCGTGCATCACATAGACATCGCGTACCTTCCGGCCCACTTCGCACAACCGGCCGAAGTCGAACGCGGAGAGTCGAATCTGCACCGCGCGCGGATTATCAAATTTAGCATCCGTCTGAAAATCCACATGCAGCCTCTGGGCCAGAGGTTCCAATCGCTGCGCCCCCTGCGGCCCCTCGTAAAACGCCCCGGTTCCAGTGATCAGAAGGTAAAGCCCCGGAAAGCGGCCGGAGTCAATGTCATCAATAAGCTGGCGCAGGGCGTTGAGGCTTTTGTCACGCATATCGCCGCGGACGCGCTGGATTGTTTCCACTTCATCAAGTACCAGATAAAGCCCGGCATGGCCGGAGTCGCGCAAAACCGTCAAGAGGCCCTGCAGAAAGCTCATGGCACCAAAATGATCGATCTCGCCTTTTACCCCAACCTGCCGTTTGCTGCCTGCGGCGACATTGGGTTGTCCCGCCAGCCACGCCGCGATGGCGTCGGCTACAGCCGCATCACCGGACGCCCGCGCCGTGTGATAGCCGCGCAGCGCCACGGCAAACATTGGCGCGGACTGCGTCACGACGGCCAGTCGCTTCTCCATTAAGGCGTTAGACCGCTCCAACAACTGCCTCTGATCGCCATTAGAAATATTGCCTTCAGCCAGCACATCCTCTTCCAACGTGAAAAACCAGCCATCGAGAATGTTTCGCAGGGCACCCGTCGGCGTGTCCGGCGTACCTAACCGCTCCATGAGGCGGCGATAAACCGTTTCGAGCCGATGCAGAGGCGTCTCGGTTTCAGATATCTGCACTTCTGAAGTGGCAAATCCCATCTGTCTGGCTCGTTCCGCCAGCCACCGTGAGAAAAAGGTTTTGCCGGTGCCGTACTCACCACGAACCGCCTTGAATTTGGCCCCGCCGGCCTTGATTCCTTCCAGTTCTTCACCCAATGTAGCCGCGAAGCGATCCAGCCCCACAGCCAGCAAATCAAGGCTTTGCATCGGAACCGTGCCGCGGCGCAGGGCATCCATCATTTCATCGCGGCGTTGGCGGCTAATATTTTTCATGCGGTCAACCAAACCTTATGGGTCCAACTCAAACTGTCTTTTCAACAGCGTCACATTTAACTCCACCTTATTGGCCGCGTCCTGACGATCCAGGATGGCGTAACCCTCAACGTTCAGCAGGCGCTGCATCCCCGCCAAAAAGCCCGGCAGTCGATGCTCGGGCATGGCAATGGCACTGGCCAGCGCCGGAATGGTCATCGAACCACCGCGGCTTGCCAACGCAACCAGCAGGTGTTGGAACTTTACTTCATCCACGGATACCCGACCAGCGAGTTTCCTCTGAACCGCAAATACATCGCTTTGCAGCAATGCTCTGATCCAGAGTTCTTCCGGTGCTGCCGCCGCCGGGGTTGTTTTAGGCTGGTCGAACAGTGTCGGCGGCGCGGCCTTTTGCTTTGCCGGGCGAGGCGGCTCCACAACCAGCCTCGCCACGGGCCTGGCGGCCATAGGCTCGGCCCACCACAAGGGAATATCCCCTGGCAATTCCTCAAAGTCGTCTGGAACATGAAGTTCCGGCCAGAGAATGCTCACCGGGATAAGCATTTCCTGCGGCGACACGCCGCCATGATAGCCATTTTTTTTCGGGCCGTAGCGCACCAATTCGGACCAGGGCACAATCACCCGCCCTCCATCCGGCAATACCACCCGCGGGGAGCTGATCTCCAACTCGCCCTTCGCCACCTCGCCGCCAGGCCGACGCCAACGAAGTCCATCGGTCGCCTCACGGCCCTCGGTTTGACGGTCGAGAATATGGCCGTGATCGCTCAACAGCACGACCAGCCGACCCGCCGCTTTGGCCTCGGCCAGGATTGGCTCCAGCACGCGAATGTGCTGCATTTTCCAGATCGCATCCATCTGGTCCCCCTTGTCCAGATGGTCATCCACCGCATTGATCACAATGCCCACGACGCGCTGCTTTTTTTCTGCCAGCGCCTCTCGAATATCCCCCGCCAAACTGGAATCTTCATCACCCTCCAGCGCTGCTTTGTGGAACAGCTTGGGCAGATAACCCGGCTGTGACAATTGGGTCAACGCTCGATGGGCTGCGAATCCATGGACTTCATCAAAGGCCTGTCCACGTTTTAACGATCCGCACAGAAGGCTCGTGCGGCACACTTCGGTTACCGAGGGGAGAGCAGTTATACCGATCATACGACTGGGCCCCGGGGCGAACCCCAACTCAATCCAGTTGTGGGATTTAATATCGGAAACCAGCTCGCGGAAAACCGCCCAGCTCATCCCATCGACCAGAAGAAGCAACACGGGTTGCTTCGCCATCGCTTTGGCAACCACCTCATCGAGTATCTGCTCAACGGGGATCAGGCCAGAAGATATATCTCCGGCCGCGTGCTGATCGGCAACGGCCTGCCCGAACTTAAGATTCTCGCCCTCGCGCAGTTCCGTGACACGATCCACCAAATGTACGTACGCTGCGGCCAGGTCTTTGTTTGGCTCTCCGCCGCGCAAAACCTGGCGTGACCAATCCACGAACCCGCCATCGCCTGCGTATCCCCGTGCGCTGGCCTGAAGGCTGAAGGCCGCCGCGTGGTCGCCAGCGTTCTGATCCGCCAGCCAACGCGCCAGCCGAATGGCCATCTCCGCACGTTCCATCCGGCGACCACCTTCACGCCCCTTCCGATGTTGCAGGGCGCTGCCATACATATTTCGCAGTTCTCCCGAAATGGTGATCGCGCGGGCGTCAATATGCGCCGCCAGAGCCTGCCCCAGACGGGACAGCCTCTGCTCAAAGCCGCTATCAAGTTCGCTGCTGCGCCAGGCGTGGCTTGCCGCGCCAATATTGTCCAGTATCTTCTCCGCCTCATCAATACAGCGCCGCTGGGTCGCATTGGATAGCTGGGCCGCTGCGATAACCGCCGCGTCGCGCCACCGCTGGGCAATGTCAGCCGACACATTGCCCGTGCCAATATAGCCTTCCAAACGGCCCGCCGCCTTGTCCAATTCGCGCCCGACATCTTCGTGATAAACGACATCCATTACCAGGCCAATGGCCAGGAGGTTTGATCCGTATGCTCCATCAATACAGCCTAAGACAATGCGGGCGGTATCCCCAGCAGTTTTCGCTATCCAAGTTCTGGCCTCATCGCGGAACTCCCTTGGGCATGCTTGCCATCGCTCCGCCAGACCACATTCCGCGGCACAACATAGAATTTCGACAACATCTGGATGTGCTCCAGAAAAGCCCAGCCGCTCGGAAAGTAGAATCCCCCACACCGTATCCGCGTCCACCAGCCCGCCGGCAACCGGTTGAAAATCTTGATTGCCAGCGTGTTCGAGCAGCATTTCGGCAAGGAACGCATGTTGAGTAATCCGCGGATCAAGCTGCTTGGCATTGAACAATGACCGGACAATCTCCCACTTGTTAATCGGGTGTAGCTTCCGCAACGCCATGCGCACAAGGATGTCGTCGCTGACTTTTCCTTCTTCCAAGGGTGTGACCAGCACGGTTGCCGCCGCAGTCTCGGGGGCGTTTTGTAGAGCCAGGCGCATTTGCAAGGGCGAATCACACTGATACACGGCGACCTGATCGTTCCCTGTTCCATGAATCTCCGGTCCCGTCCATTTCCCGGGCGAGAAGATGCCGAACACCCCTGCACTGGGTGCCTTGTCGCGAATTGCCCGGATCTGAGCCCGGATGACCTCAATGGATGGGCTGGCTGTTACCATAAACTTCTATTCCTCAATCACCCAGGACACGTTCATTCGCACCACCTGCGCACTACCGGTTCTTAGCCGTACACGCGCGATCTCCCTTTCGGCTTCGGTCAAACTCAGGTTTTCCTTGGTGCCGCTGTCCACCACCTTCTTACCGGCTTTTAGGGGCGGTTGCACTGCCTGGATTGGTTGTATCGGCAGGTTAGGCGGCGGCGCGGGTGATGCAGCCGGCGGCGTAAGCAGGTCAATGGCCTTGTCTCGTTCATTGAGCAAAACCGGTCCCATAACAGTTACATGCTGGTCGTTCTTCATCGCTTCAACCACACGCCCCAGCAGTGCCTTAGCCGCCCCGGCGCGGTCGTCCTGGAGGCTGCCCATACTCTCGAAAAGTTTCCACGGTGCCGCCGCCAGTGCTCCGACCACCGCATCTGCTGAGGCTAAGCTTGTTCCCATCGCAGCCTCGGATGTCGCGGGCTTCAAACGTGCCAACACCTCTACCACCGCCGCGGGTTTGGCCTCACGCACCGCCTCCAGCAATCCCAGCACCGCCTCAGCCGTCTGATACCGCGCCGCCGTGTTCTTGTCTTCGGAAAAGTCCGCAAGATGCTGCGCGATATCATCCATGAGCCGTCGGCATGAGTCGATCTTCTGTTTGGCGCACCCCTGAATGTCATCCGCCAGCTTGGCCAGGTTTGAGGCATTGAGCAATGGTGATGACACAATTCCAAAAATGCGGCTGGCCCGTTCCACAGCGGCTGACCATGACGCTTCCGGCGGCAACTGCTGCTCCCGTAACTCCACTTCGTCAGGCAGGTTCATCAGAGTAGCGTCAAATGGTGCGCCATGGCGGAAGAAGCTGCGATTCGTCTGTGCCGCAAACACCAGAATAATCAAGTTGCCGCATTCCTTGGGCAGCCCCATGGCACGGGGTTCATCCATCCATTTCCGCAGTGCCTGAACGGTGATACTCCCGCCCGCTTCCGCCGCTTTCCGGGTGAAGTGGTCTTTCCACCGCTGCCCCAGCACAAAATGCGTCTCACCCTGTTCCCCCAGGTCCAGTGGCTCGGCAATCTGTTTGAGCAGGCCGCGGACGCTCCTCTCAACCAGCACCCGGCCACTTTTCTCGGAGACCGCCTTGAGCATCTCTTCATACACTTTGCGCAAGTGCAGGCTCTTGATCTCCGCACCAAAACTGGGATGCACGGGAAACTCAAAACTCAGTGCCTGTCCAAGCAGTTCTTCCAAAACGCCTTTAAGGTTACTGGCCGCCGGCGGCTGCAGGTCGAGGCCGGGAAAAAGGGAGTTGTAGGTATTGGCCAGCGAATGCGAATCGTCAATGGATTTGCTCTGACTCCCACGGATGCCGTATGCCGCCTCAATATGCTGCTTCACCCGTTCCTCAAGCGAACTGCGCTGGTTTTCCAACAGGGTCCGGGCAATGGCCCGATCCTGTGGCGAGAGAAATGCTGCATACCCATTGTAACGCTCGCCGGTCAGAATATGCTCAATGATCACCAAGCGGCTCAGATCACGCCGAGCAGCCTCAGAGAAGAATGCTGGCAGCCACACCAGCGTCCGCGTCCCACTGGGGTTGTTCTGTGTGTAAATCTGCAGCTTTCCATGATCATCGCGTGTGCTGTGGCCCGGCTCATCCAGCGGATAATCAACGATAAGCTTCCACGTCGGCGCGTTGGCCGTCAGGCTGGTTTCCGGCAGAGATCGCACATTGCCATAGATCACATCACACTGGCGCGTCGTATTCCGCCATAAAAACTCGTAGGACAGGAACATCTGATCGACGTTCTCAATCTCCAGTTCCTTAAACATAATCTGGCGCACCATTCGTACCTGATTGCCCAGATTGTCCTCGCGTTCTGCCGCCGAGATAATTGCTTCCGTATCCACACCACTAAGCTGAATTGAGATGGTCGGATTGAGGCTGTCGCGTTCAACCTTGATCTCGCCCACCTGGCTCGCCCAGTCTTTGACCTTCTGCAACACCAATACCGGCTCCCTGCCGGGGATCGGTGTGCGAATCGTGCCATGGTTCAGTGCGGCCAGACGGCTGGCGTTGAGGGACCGCAACGAATTCACTCCCGGCACCAACGCGGCCAGCAACAGCGTTTTTACCAAACGGTCATCGTTGATGAAATTGATTCGTGCCTGGTCGTCGATCGGCCTGCCCAACAGTTCCTCGCGCCGCGCGCCATGCTGGGCTTCGAGCATGGGCAGGAGTTTTTCAAGATAAAGCTTTCGCGCATTATCAAAATGAACCTTCATATCCTGGCTGAAGGCTTCATCGCCATGCGCCACGGCATCATACAAATCTCCCACCGGCACGATGTCCCCAACTTTCAGTGTTTCCTGCTGCTCCACCAGCAACTGCAGCATCACTTTCAACGCCGTGCGCTCGCGCTGCAACATGCTGGACGCGGCCACCAGCGTTTCCATCAGCGCCGGACTGAACGGATAAATGAGATGGAACATCTCCCGGCCATACTCATCGGTCAACAGCGTGTCCATGACCTCCTTTCGAATCCTGGCCGTTTCCTCAAATGCCGCATCCAGCTCCTGCCTGGCTGCTTGGCTGCGCGCTTTGAGCACGCGCTTGTTGGCGATCATGGGCAGGTTCCGGTCTTCCAGCTTGACCACCCCGAAACGCCCATCCGACCAATCCACTGAATCATCAAAGTTCAGCTTCTGCGCACCCGGCACGGTGTCGCCAATGAGCTTCCGCAGATCCCGTTGACGAGCCACGAAGCTCACGATGGGGATGGGGCGGTTGGCATTTTGCGATTCAACCAGCTTGACCAGCTTTTGCGTCTCATGGTGAATGAAGCTCAGGTCCGCTGCATGGCTGGCCAGCCACAGGATCAATTCGTCCAGGAATAAAATAAGCCCGTCATATCCCAGTGCCTGCGCATGCTGGGAGATCACCGCCAACCCCTTGTCCAAATCCAGATACGCCTCGTCCTGTCCGGCCGCCACATTGTGATAGCTGCGGAAAAAGGCCCCGATCAGATCGCCCACCAACCGCGTTCGCTCCCTTTCCCCCGGCGGTGCCGCAACCGCTGCATCGAAACGGGCACCCGTCCAACCCGCTGCCATGCTGCCCCAGCCGCCGCCGGCATTTTTAGTCTGATTTAATTTCTGGAAGAAACCATCGTCCCCCATATCCGTCCGCAGACTGATGGCATCCTCAAAAAGACTTTCCGCCAGGTAAATTCCCGGAATCGGCGCATCGGGATGCAGTTGCCGGACGTAATTGGCATACTGCCCAAGAATGCCCTGCTCCATGCTGCGGCTGCCGATCATGTGGAATGGCACCAGCAGGAACTTTTTTCCCCCGGTCCAGGCATTATGTTTAGCAACCACGGCGGCAAGTTCCGGGATCGCCCGTGCATCCGGGTTGTTCTGCAGCAGCAGATGCAGCACCGCCATAAAATGGCTTTTGCCGCTGCCGAAGCTGCCATGCAGGTAACACGCCTTGCTTGCGGACGAATCCACAGCGCCCCTGATAAAACTCAGCGCCTGATCGAAGCATACCGCGAGCTGCGGCGTGGCCACATAATTGCGCAGCGTGCCGACGGCATTCGCGCCCGTGACGCCGGCCGCCAGGTTCAAAACAAAGTCCCCTTTGTTGACCTGCGTGGGAAGTTCCAGAAGGTCTCGAATGTATCGGGTCATGACCGGTCACTTTCTAAATTCGACATTTCTATTCACTGCAATCTTGCCAATCCCGCATCCTTTGCGAGGCGCAACATCTCATCAAGCAGCGCCTTGAGCGCCGGGCATTTGTCGTAGGCAACCTCCGGGTTGAGCTTAGCGAAAAGCTGGCTTCCATAGACCACCTTCTTGTAAGACCTTCCCTTGGTCTGCCGGTAGAGGTTATCGAGAAGAACCGCCGGTGGCTGATCAAAATTAACCGTTTCCGGCTTGCTGACCTTGCCGGGCAGCCGTTCGCCTATTTCTGCTGGAAATAGCTTTGGCTCGCTGAGCAGCCACGCCTCGGTTTTGTGAATCGCAAAAAAATGCCTGAATTTGTGGTGTCCCACTTGTTTCTCAAAATGTGCCTTCCCCCAGTTGCACCGCTCGCCTGCGGTCTGCTTATCGCGCGGATAAATAGTTGGTCCATAGAGATCCAGCAGCGATATGACCGCGATTACCTCTCCGCTGTTCGCCCCTGCCAGATACAGGTGCGCCTTTTTCTGCATATCGGCCACCAGTTCCGGCCAGCCTTCGAACCGAACGGACTTGATGCCGACAGGCTCCCGCAGCCGGGCATCAAGCCAGCGCTTCAGGAAGGCCGGCACAGCCTTGTGCTCGGTGTGCCCCTCAACAAACCGAATAAACTTCATGCCAGGCTCTCCAGTTCGCCGGATTTAAATAGCGCCCCCAGCGAATATCCCTTGAGCCATTCGCGCAGAACCTCGTCCGCAAGCACGTTCAGGACTGTTTGACCATCCTGCCGCAGCGCCACGGTCGTTTTGGTGGTATTGACCTTGAACGCATCGAGAAGCTGCGGAGAATGGGTCGTGAGAATAACCTGCGACCGCTGTGCGGCATCCACCGCGTACTCGGCTACTATTGGCAGCATCGAAGGGTGCAGGCCGGTTTCCGGCTCGTCGATCGCAATCAGCGGTGCCGCATCCGGGCTGGCCAATACCGTCAACAGAAATAAAAACCGCAGCGTACCGTCGGAAAGGTCCGCCGCCGATTGCTCCCGCTTCAGGCTCTTCCAGCGCACGCGGAGCTGAATACGCTGATCGGCGGCGGGCGGGAAAACAAGTTCCTCAAAATCGTCGCCGAAGGCCGCATTCATCGCGGCGTTGATCTCCTGCTTGAATTCCCGGTCTCCGGTATAAAGCGTATGCAGCACACTGATGAGATTTTGCCCATCCGGATCCACCCGCTTTTCGCTGCGTGCCACCACCGCCTGCCGAATCGGCGAATCCTGATTCACATGCAGGTCTTGATACACCGACCAGGCCGCCATCTCGCGCCGATAGGGTGGAATTAGTTTATTATAGCCAAATGGACCTTTGGCCATCGAGAGCAGCGTTTCTTCCTCCGAAAGCAACTCCTCCGGAGCCACCAGACAAAGGTCCTTTTCATCAAAGATATAAGCTTTTTGTCCCTGGCGATCAATGAGTTTGAATGGGGCAGATTTCTTTCCCGTTTTCACGCGATGATAATTACCCAGTATTTCCTGCTCAACACGGTATCGGCTGGATTTGCCAACTTGAGCGAGCGTGGTCATGTAAGTGAGGCTCTCACGCGACGGATTTCGCCATTGCTCAACGGGCGAGCAGTCAAGACGCCATTCGATTTCCGTCGCTTTGCCATCCCACAGCAGCGGATCCATGCCTCCCAGAGACTGTATATGCTTGCCAAGCGAACCCTGCGCTGCAATGCAGACCAGCTCAAGAAAGCGCAGCAGATTGGACTTGCCCGAGCCATTCGGGCCAATAACTACATTCAGGTCGCCCGGTTTCCAGATGACATCTTTAAGGGAACGGAACCCCCGCACATTGAGTTCAAGGATTTTCATAAAGGTTCTCCATGGTTACCCTGATCGCCGGCCTCCAGCACGCGGGTATCAGGTTGCTCGGTCTTCTTGCTGCGGCCCCGCAGCTTCTACGGTGGCGACCACGCCATGACGTCCTGGACACTTTTGCCCATCGCCCTGGCCTCCTCAGCCACATAGCCCTCGAAATAATCACCCATACGAGTTGCATATTTCGGATCCAGCTCATTATGCCACTGCTTGAGCCATGGAACCAGTTGGCCGATGGCGGCCAGCAGCGGTACCAGTTTTCGGCCTTCATTTTCCTTGGCCAGCTCATAACGCTCCGCAATGGCGCGGGCCATTTGAAGGTGATCATAGCCGGCCCACGCGACGACCAATGTGCCGTCTTCACCTTCGCAGTTGGGAAAGCTCACCCAGCGTTCCTTGGGTACGTCCAGTTTACCACGCAAACGCCACATTGCTCCGGAAAGAAAATCGGCGCTGGTGTATTTGGGCGGCACTGGAATATCACCGACGGCGGCCCTCTTTGCCCTTTTGGCGGCGTCATGCACAGGCTTGAGGATAATTTCGCTGGCCAAGTTCAACTGTTGGCGGACCGCATCGGCGACATAGCCAGCCGCGCCGGCTGCCTCATGCAATACCACCGGCTTGGCTTGTTCATCTATTTGCAGCGCCATCACCCGCGGGCGGAGGGCCTCCTCGGCCTGGCCTGCGGCGATACTCTTTAACCAATCAACCTCGAACAGGCTCTCCACCGCATCTTCCAATCGCTGAAGTTCCCAAGTGCGCTCCCATGCCCGGCGCTTATCCATCGCGGCCGGCTTGTAGCGCAGCACCGGCAGAGCCGGCACGCTTTCGGCGGCTACCAGTTCACCCACCAAGGTCCCCACATCAAAATCCATGCGCCCGGTGAATACCTCCGCCACCTGCATAAAATCTTTATCCGCCCGGGCCAGGTCGGCAATTCTCGCTAGGCTCGTTAACGCGGGCTGGTGCAGATCGGCATGCGCGGTAATTTGCTGTCTCTCATTCATGCGGCCATCGAGATCAAAAAGGGCCTCCAAGCGGTCCAATAACCACCCGCGCAAGGCCTGTTCCTGCTGCTGATCCCATGCTTCGGTGTTCCATCGGCGTTTGAATTCGGGGCGTTCAATCAGGGCGATGCTGGCATTACTCTCAATGATGTCCAGGCGCTGTTGGACAATGGCCCGGTACTCCGGCGGCCAATCGGTGGGAATTGCGGTCATGGGGGTGGAATTGTGGCGGGTGAACCAGGCGGATTGCTCTTCCCCGGAGGCGATGGCACGGGCGAGGATGATTTCAAAGGCCCTTTGGCCAAGCTGTATCTCCGGCGGATGCTGGCAGCGCGGTGAATCTTCCAACAAGCCATAAAGGCGGTAACATTCCCAATCCAATTCCTCCTGCAGCGCGATCATCTGGCCGAGAGTGGAAATAAATTTCTCGTGCTGTTCAGCCAGAATGGACGCCGATGGAATGTATCGGCGGGTGATGGCATCGGGGCGATGGGAAGCAAGTTCCTGCGCCAGAGAATCAATCTGGCGGGCCAAAGCAAGCGGCCGGCCATTGGGCAGTGGGAACGCCTCTAATTGCGTCGCGCTAAATTCGTAAGTGTTGAATGCCGGATCACCCGTAGTGCGGGCACCGTGCTGATCGGTCGAATCCCCCTTATTGTGAGCAATCTGCTTCACCCAGAAGCATGCGACCGAGCTGTTGAGCACGCCGAGGAGACCGAGGTGGTCATCTTCGGTTGCCCCGGCAGGCAACTTGATGACGGGGGCCGAGCGGCTGAACACCCTCCACCGCGGTCTAACACAAAATGGTTGTGCGTGGCGACGAAGGCGAAGGCTATGGAAAGACGAATGTGGTAGCGCTCTGGGATCCACCTGTACCAGGACCACCATTCCTCTCCGAGATCCTTGCGTGTGCGGCGGGCAAAGGAAATCATCCCCTCCGAGCAAGGCCGAAACGGCCAGACGCGTTTGTACCAACCCGCGCCGGGAACGGAAGGAATGAGATCATGGCCTGGGCCGTACGGGGCGAACGCCCCCTCACCCGCCAAGGTTCCCCAGTCGCGTGTTTGCTCTCCGATGCACATCTCCCTTACCAGGGCACGCTCGGTGCGGAACCTCAGCATGGACTGCTCGGGGGCGACGAATATCTCGTCAATGCCCGCAAAGCTGGCCGGACCTATGGAGGTGGCTTCCGCGTGGATGTAAGAAACAGCCGATGATCGCAGCTCGGCCGCCAGCTCCGCCGCGCCGCCGCCACCGATGGACCAGGGGTATTGGGCAAATTGCGAGCGTAGGGTGTCATTGACGCTTACAAATTCGCTCTGGCTGCCGGCGCGGTCAATTTGATCCAAAATTGCCGACCACACTTTTCCTGTGGCGGGATCAGCCGGGGTGCTGGGTTCACCCCGAATGCCCAGAACGGCACGGATGGTGAGAGCCACTGGTGGGCGGTGGCGGCCAAAGAGAATCACTGTGGGTGTGCCGTGGCCGGGAATGTAGGCACCGCTGGTGTCAATCATGTGGCTGAGATCTATTTTGGGGAGATACTGTTCGATTAATTTTTTGCCAAAT
>JAQNCU010000368.1 GCA_029077775.1 Acidocella sp.
TTCAAAAGATCGACCATCCCTGACTACCCGCGACCGCGCCGAGGATCGTCACCACGCTCAGCGCCAGCAGCACCCAATGCGCCCGATGCAACCAGGCGAAGGCGACCTCCGGCTGCGCCGTCGCCAAGCGTCGGAAATGCCGATGCAGAATGAACGGTTCGGCGATGAACAAGACGAAGGCGAACAACAGCCACAAGCAGACCATGGCGTGCATCCACCAGAATCCGACGGTGCGGAAGCGATCCCACAGATCGAGCCGCCAGGTCATATAGAAGCCAGTCAACCCGACCACGATAATTGCCGTGCGCGCCTGCCAGGCGAAGCGATGCTCGATTGCCTGAAAGGCTTGGAACTTATCGGATCCGAGCTCGCCATGGCGAACAGCCGGCAGCGCCACCGTCGTCGCCATCGCGACGCCGCCGATCCAGATCACGACGGCCAGCACATGCAGGGCACGGGCGATAATGACGTCATCCATCATCCCGCACTCATCCAAAAGGGAGGGGCTCACCCGCATTACCGCCGCGAAACCGCGATTCCATAGGCTTGCCTCCGCCCTCTGCCGGGAAGCTTACCGCGCTGTTAACCCGACGCGTTTGCGCTGGCGCAAACTGCTCCCCTTATTCGGGATCAGCGGGTAAGGTCCTCGCATGACCAGAGAAGCCCAGATCCCTTCGCAGTCCCTGGCTGCGATGGAGCTATTTCGCGGACTGCCGCCCTCCGCCCTGGAATCGGCGGCGGCCTGCGCGCGCGTACGCCGCCTGCCCAAGGATATGCGCCTCTTCAACCAGGGTGATGACAGCGTTCGCGCCCACGCCATCATCGAAGGTGGCGTCCGTATCGCTCAATCAGGCAGTGATGGCGCCCAGGTCGTGATCCGCTTCATCGGCCCTGCCGAGATGTTCGGCACGGTCGCGCTCTTCACTGATAAACGCTACCCAGCCGACGCCATCACGCTTGCCGAGACGCTGGAAGCAAGTTGGAGCGAAGACGAGCTGTTGGGGCTGATGGCTCGCTATCCGCAGATCGCCATCAACGTCATCCGTATCATCGGCAAGCGCCTGCAGGAGGTGCAAGACCGGGTGCGCGAGCTCGCCACGCAGCGCGCGGAGCGTCGCGTCGCCCATGTGGTACTGCGGCTCGCCCGCCAAGCCGGGCACAGCACCGTCGATGGCACGGCGATCGAGTTCCCGTTGCGGCGAAAAGATCTGGCTGACATCGCCGGTACGACGCTTCACACCGCCAGCCGCATTCTGACAGGCTGGGAGAAAGCGGGACTACTGACGAGCCATAATCAGCAGTTGACTATCCGAAACACCTCCGAGCTTCTGCGGATCGCGGAGAACGCGGCCGATTGACGCAGCCCACCCGAAATCGAGGTTTGCGCGGGCGCAAACCGTGGCGCTTCCAGGGGGCGTAACATCCGCCCATGAGAGACCGGATTCTTCTGCCAACAGCGGACCGATTGTCCTTGAGCCGGAGGGAGAAGCGGCAGCCGGCGGGCAAGGTGTGTGATGGCGATAGCGGTAGCGCAGAAGACTGGCGGTCAGCCGTTCGCGCTGTGGTCCTTGGCGTTCCGGCCCTTCTTTCTGGCGGTGGCCTTATGGGCGGCGCTGGCGCTCGCGCTCTGGATGGTCGTCTTTTTCACTGGCACCGCCCTACCGACGCGTTTCGACCCGCTCACCTGGCACATCCACGCCATGCTGTTCGGCTTCGTGCTTGCGGCGATCGCCGGCTTTATGCTGACCGCCATCCCCAACTGGACAGGCCGGCCACCAATCCGGGGCGCTGCCCTGGCCTCACTCGTTGCCTTATGGCTGCTCGGCCGGATCGCCTGCCTCGTCTCGACGTTCCTGCCTTTCTGGCTTGCGGCCGGCCTCGACCTGGTGTTCCCGGTGGTGCTCTGCGCTGTCGCTGCTCGGGAGATCTTCGCCGCACGCAACTGGCGCAATCTGATGATGCCGCTCCCGATTGGCGTCCTCGCGATCGCAAACCTGCTAATGTATCTTGAGCTGGCGCAATTCAATGTGCCCACAGGATTGGGATGGCGGCTCGCAATCGCCGCGATCATCGCCCTCGTCTCGGCCATTGGCGGCCGCATCATTCCCGCCTTCACACGCAATTGGCTCGTGAAGCGCCAAATATCTCCCCTTCCTGCCGCACACGGTCGGATCGATAGCGCCGCGCTCGCAACACTCCATACTGGTCTTCTTGGCTGGGCGTTCTTTCCCGACTCGCGGCTGGTCGGCGCGATATTGCTCCTCGGTTCAGCGCTCAATCTTTGGCGTCTGGCACGCTGGCGCGGAACGGCGACCCTGCGCGAACCGCTGCTGGCGATATTGCATGTAGGATATGCCTGGGTGGCGATCGGTGCGGGGCTGCTGGGCGGAAGCCGGCTGACCGCGACGATACCGGAGCCAGCCGCGATCCACGCTCTCACAGCCGGCGCCATTGGCACCATGGTGCTGGCTGTCATGACGCGCGTTGCGCGCGGACACACGGGCCGACCGCTGGAAGCAGATCACGTCACGACCCTGATCTACGCGACGGTCACACTGGCGGGAGTGACCCGGGTCGCAGCCGCGTTTGCGGACACATCATCCATGGCTCTGCTCGGTATTTCGGCTCTGCTATGGGTAATAAGCTTTCTTCTGTTTGTTTGGAAATATTGGCCGATGTTGGTTTTGCCTCCGACCAATGAGGATCAGTAGCCCGCATAAATTTTCCCGCATATCGGGCCATTCAAAGGGCAATCGAAGACAATTGATTGAATATTATTCGCAGACTTATTCTCGCGCCCATCCTACTACCGCTATTTTTACGATCCGTCAGGCCCAGCGATTATTTTCAGGCTTGGCGACGCGTTGAATTTCAATCGGCCCTTGCAGCGGTGATGATGGTCTCGATTGTGTCGCAGCTTAAAGTTGCCGAATGAGTTCGGCGAGGCAACCGCGCCCTAGTATTCATGACCGGGCGCGGCAAGCGGTCAACGGGCAATCGAAAGATATCAATGTGCAAGGCGTTGACCAGACACGGATAGGTGCCGCGGCTCCCCCATTCTGGCGAGTTTCCGTGGCATGAGTACCTGCTACAGACGCGAGGGCGCCGCCGCGAGGCGGGATTGAACGCCCATTTCCGCGACAACCGATCGGTGGTCCAGCGGAACCAATTGTCTGGAGAG
>JAQNCU010000369.1 GCA_029077775.1 Acidocella sp.
GGTGGCGGGCCAAGTTCAGGGAGGAAACGCCAGTCACACGGCAGAATGAAATCTGGATCTCATTCTAATTCCATATTGCGCCGCAGCAGCACGCGCGTCCAGCAAAAAATCACCCATATTCGCATATTTTTTGAGCGATTACGCAGTTTACGCCCGAGATTGACCCATAATGGGTGATTTTTGAGTTTTTTTTGAATATTTTTTAATCATTTAACCTCGTCAAATGGGCTTCAACGAGCGGGCGCTTGCCGAAGCGTTTGCCTATGATGCGGCGCAGCGCCGCGCGGGCGGAATCGACAAAGGGGGCATCCTGGAGGCGCAACTGGGCGGGTAAATTATTAACCAGATCGGCGAACTCAGATTCGCATTCACGGCGCAGTTTGATGTCGGTATCATCGAGCAGGCCAGGGGCGGAGATTTGCGGCGGGGCGAGCAGGCGGCCTTTGGCATCGGTGACGAAAGAGGCAACGGCCACGCCGTTCTGCATCATACGGCGGCGCGCGCCGAGGATGCCGCCTTTGAGCGGCACGATCCGCTCACCATCGACCGCGAGACGGCCCGTGGGGACCGAATCGACGATCGCGGGGGTGCCGGGGCCGAATTGCAGCACGTCGCCATTTTCCAGCAATATCGGCGTGATCCCGCTTTCCTGTGCCAAAGCGGCCTGGGCCGAAAGGTGCCGCCACTCGCCATGCGTGGGGATGAGGTATTGCGGGCGGACCAGGGCATAGAGCTTACGCAATTCCTCGCGCGCCGGATGGCCGGAGACATGGGTGAATTCATCGTCATCGGTGATGACATCGACCCCCCGGCGGACCAGGGAATCCTGCACCGCCGTGATCGCGCGTTCATTGCCCGGAATCATGCGCGAGGAAAAGATGGCGGTATCGCCCTCCCCCAAACTGGCGAAGCGGTGCGTGTCAGCGGCGATGCGGGCCATGGCAGAGCGTGGCTCCCCCTGGCTGCCGGTGACGACAAGCAGCAAATTGCCATCGGGGATGGCGCCGATATCCTCCTCGGGGATGAAATCCGGCACATCGCGCAGATACCCGGCCTCCTGTGCGGCGGCGACGTAATTGCCGAGCGAGCGGCCCACCAAGGCGACATGGCGGCCAGCCCCCTCCCCCGCCGCGATGATGCTGGCGACGCGCGCGACATTGCTGGCAAAACAGGTGACCGCGATGCGCCCGGGGATGTCCGCCACCAGGGATTTCAGGCTCTGGGCGACTTCAGCTTCCGAGCCGGAATGGCCTTCGACCAGGGCATTGGTGGAGTCCGAGACGATGGCGAGCACCCCGGCATCGCCCAGCGCCTTCAGGGCGGCTTCATCCGGGGCGGTGCCCAGGATGGGTGTGGCGTCGAACTTCCAATCCCCGGTGTGCAGGATGGTGCCATAGGCGGTGGTGATGCTGAGCGCCTGCATCTCCAGCGTGGAATGGGTCATGTTGATATAGCGGACGCCAAACGGCCCAAGCGTGAATTTGCCGCCGGGTTTGATGATGTGGAGCTTGACCTCACGGCCCAGCCCGGCCTCGTTCAATTTGCGGCGGATGACGGCGGCGGCGAACGGCGTGGCATAAACCGGGCAGCGCAATTGCGGCCATAGCCGGGCGATGCCGCCGATATGGTCCTCATGCGCATGGGTGACGACAAGGCCGAGCAACGTATCGCGCTGGCCCGCGATGAAGGTTGGGTCAGGCAGAAGGATTTCCGCCTCCGGCGCTTCCGGGCCGGAGAAGCCCATGCCGCAATCAACCGCCATCCAGGCGCCGTCGCAGCCATAAAGGTTGAAGTTCATGCCGATTTCACCGGTGCCGCCGAGTGGCACGAAGATGAAACCGCCCTGGGCATCGCCCCGGTCCGGTGCCGGGGTTTTGCCGGTGGATTTTTTCATCAATTACAAAGCTCCAAAATTTTAAAGGGGATTATTCGGTCTCGATAAACCGTGCGCGGTCGCGGGGCAAAGGGGGCGGGGCGTTGCGCAGGCTGAGCAGGCGCAGGCCATCCAATGTAAGGTCGGTGTCGATCACGCTGAATCGGGTGGTGCCCTCGGCGAATAAAGGGGCGAGGCCGCCTGTGGCGATGGCCTTAAGGGGCGCGCCGAACTCACCCTCGATGCGGGTGAGGAGGTATTCGATCAGGCCGATATAGCCCCAATAGGTACCCGAGCGCATGGCCGCGACGGTGTTGCGCCCGATGACCGATTGCGGGCGGCCAATGCCGATGCGCGGCAGGCGGGCTGCTGCCTGGTGCAGAGCCTCGATGGACAGATTGATCCCGGGTGAGATCGCGCCGCCGAGATAGGCGCCGGAGCCATCGACCACATCGAAGGTGGTGGCCGTGCCGAAATCCACCACCACCAGCGGGCCGCGATAATGGTTATGGGCAGCGAGCGCGTTCAACAGCCGGTCGGCCCCGACCTCGTCGGGGTTGTCGATGCGGATCTCAAACCCCCAATCGAGCCGGGCCTGGGCGACCAGCGGCTCGGCGTCGAACCATTCCCGGCCAAGGCGGCGCAGATCATACAAGGCGGCGGGGACAACGGTGCCGATCACGGCGCGGGTGATGTGGTGCGCGGCGAGGCCCGCGCGGGTGAGCAGGGCTGAGAGCCAGACGCCGTATTCATCCGAGGTGCGCGAGGCCAGCGTGGCAAGACGCCAGGTGCCGCGCCATTCAGCGCCGTCATGTACCGCAAAGACGATGTTGGTGTTGCCAGCGTCGATGACGAGAAGCATCGGTTGAGGATCCTTTTGGGGCGGCCTGGGCCCGGCAGCCTTGTTCAATAGCCGAGTGCGACGTTTCCGGTGTTGAAATGTTTGATCTGACCGGCGGTTTCTAGCAGCAATTCGCCTGCTGGCGAGAGGCCCGCGAAACGGCCTTCTATGTCGTTGACGATGAGCCTGGTGCCGGGCGGGTGGGCGTGGGTGAGCCAGGCGGCGCGGATGGCGGCGGGGGATGCATACCGCCACTGGGCAATGCGCGCGAGGATGGCGGCGGCGGCGGTTTGGGGGCCGAGGGCGATGCCATGGTCGGCAAGGCTGGTGGTGGCGCGGCCGGGGATTTGCGGCGCGGCGGCGAGGTTGACGCCGATGCCGATGACCAGCCATTCCAGCGCCGACCCTTTGGGGCTGGCGTCGATCAATATCCCCGCAAGTTTGGCGCCGCCGAGCAGCAGGTCGT
>JAQNCU010000370.1 GCA_029077775.1 Acidocella sp.
TTTGGGGCAGCACACCTTCGGCGGCATCGACCAGGACGACGACGCCGTCCACCATGTTGAGGATGCGTTCAACTTCGCCACCGAAATCGGCGTGGCCGGGGGTATCGACGATGTTCAACCGCACGTCGCCCCATTGGACGGCGGTGCATTTTGCCAGAATGGTGATGCCGCGTTCGCGTTCGAGGTCGTTGCGGTCCATGGCGCGTTCGGCGACGTGCTGGTGGGCGCCGAAGGAGCCGGATTGTTTGAGCAACTGGTCGACGAGCGTGGTTTTGCCATGGTCGACGTGGGCAATGATTGCGACATTGCGCAGCATATTCTGGGTCATGTTATCGTCTTTCGGGGTTCAACGCGCTCGTCCTACATGATTTACCGGGCAAAAGCGAGCATGGCGGACGCGTGTTTCTCGCATGTGCGAGATGAAGGCTGAGCGAGAGGCGGCATATGTGAAAAAGGGGTGGCATGGTGCCACCCCTTTTTGCCGGTCGTCAGCCGATTGGGCTGATTACATGGCGGATTTGGTCATTTGGTTGTGCATGGTGCTATCTTTTTTACCCTGCATCGAGCCGGGACCTTTTTGTGTGTTGGTGCCCATGGCGCCGTTTGACATGGTGCTGTTGGACATGCCCGTATTGGACATGGTGCCGTTGGACATGGTGCCATTGGACATGCTGCCCTGGTTGGCCATGCCGGCGTGCATGCCCATCATGGCTTTGTGGATCATCATGGAGGCGCCGTGGTAATCGCCGCTGCGGACGTCTTTGCGGGCGTCGCGGATGGCGGCGATGGCGGGGGTGCTGATGGGGCCGGTGACCGAACCTTGGGTGTAGGAGTTGGTCAGCAGGTCGGTTTCGGCGCGGCCGAGGGCTTCGGTGGCGCGCATTTTGTTGTGCGCCATGACGGCCTGTTGCGCCATGTGCATGTATTGGCCGGCGGTGCCGTTCGCCATCATACCGTGATGCATCATACCGTCATGCATCATGGTATGATGCATCATTGCGGTGTGGTGCATCATTGTGCCGGAATGGCCCATGGTTTTGGACATGGTGCTCTGGCGCTGCTTCGGCATGGTCTGGGTGCCGGTGGTGGAGTGGCCCATGGTGCCGTGGGTTGATGTGTTGGCGCTCATGGTTTTGGTCTGGCCACCGGCGGTGCTGTCTTTCATGCCCGATTGCGCCGCGACCGGGGCTGGGGCGGTGCTGCTGGGGGATGTGGTCTGCATCTGGCCGTTGGCCGTGCTGTCTTTCATGCCGGACTGGGCGGGAACTGGCGCCGCTGTTCCTGCGGTTTGGGCGAGAGCGATGCCGCTCATCAGCATAAGGGCAGAGCTGGCCATGAGAATGGTGCGCATTGTGAAATCCTTCCTGCAACCGAGCCGGCGTTCGTGACGACCGATTGTTGTCGGGTTTAAACCCCGACGGTTAAGCCTACCGTAATGACTTGGGGATAGACTGGTCGTCAGACAACCACGCAGAGTTGACCTGGTGATTAAACCGAATTCAGAAATGGAGTGTGTGCCGGCGGGATTGTGGCGTTGGGCGAGCGCGATCGGGTGGCGTTGTGGTGTGGTTATTGTGGCGGCGTTTTTGCTTGGGGCTGTTGCGGCCCCGTGGGCGGGGGCAGCCGGTTTGGTGGGTGGGGCGCACGATTGCCGAGCGGCGGCGGATGCAGCATCGCGCGCAGCGGCGCTGCCGCAGGGCTTGCTTGCAGCGATTGGTGTGGTGGAATCGGGTCGGGCGGGGATTGTGGGCGGGGTGCGCAGCGCTTGGCCGGATACGGTGGATGCCGATGGGGTGGGCCACTGGTTTGCGACCGCGGGTGAGGCGGCGGATTTTGTGCGGATGGCGCTGGCGGGTGGTGCGCGATCGGTCGATGTGGGGTGTTTTCAGATCGATTTGCAGGATCATCCGGGGGCGTTTTCCAGCCTGCGCGCGGCGTTCGACCCGGATGTCAATGCGCGGTATGCGGCGGGGTTTTTAGCGCGGTTGCGGGCGCGCACCGGGTCTTGGGCGGCGGCGATTGCTGATTATCACTCCGCGATACCGGCGCGTGGTGCGCCTTATGCGGCGCTGGTGCGGGCGGCGTGGCACGGTAGTGTTGGAGGTGATGCGGTGGCGGTGACACCGGATGCTTATGTGATTCATATTGCGCCGACGCGCGGCAGGTTGCCGGTGATTGTGACGCCGTGAGGGTGTGACATTGTTGCGCTGGGCATTCGGGGCGATTGGCGATAGGATTCCGGCATGGATGCGCGGGATTCGGGTGGTGGTGACGATCAGGTAGGGAAGCGCTTCTTTTTTTGGAAAAAAAGAAGCAAAAAAACTTTGATACCTTGGGTCCGTACATATGAAACGTTCACACACCAGATAAATAAAAGTTTTTTGCTTCTTTTTTACAAAAAAGAAGTCTTTTTTTACATTTACCTACCACGATGAGCCGCCTATTCCCGATCGCCTTGATTACCGCACTCGGATTTTCGTCGGGTTTACCGCTGGCGTTGTCGGGGTTTACCTTGCGGTTGTGGCTGGCGCGGGCGCATTTGCCGCTCGCGGCGATTGGGTTCACCACCAATTTGGGCATTGCGTATTCGTTGAAATTTTTGTGGGCGCCTGCGTTGGATCAGGTGCGGCCGTTGCCGTTGTTTCGGCGGTTGGGGCGCAGGCGGGGGTGGTTGCTGCCGATTCAGCTTTGTTTGACCGGCGCGATTGCGGGGTTGGCGGCGACGCACCCGGCGCATGATCTGGCGCCGACGTTGGTTTTGGGCGGGTTGGTGGCGTTTTTGTCGGCCAGTCAGGACATCATGATCGATGCCTGGCGCATCGAGTTTTTTCCGTTGGCGATGCAGGGGGCGGCGACGGCGGGGTATGTGTGGGGGTATCGGGGGGCGATGTTGATATCGGGCTCCGGGGTGATCGCGCTTTCGGTGACGCTGGGGTGGCACGCGGCGATTTTGGTGTTGGTGCCGCTGCAAATGGTGGGTGCGGTGACGACGCTGCTGTGCCCGGAGCCGGTGGCGCCTGAGGGGATCGAGGCGGGGTCGGTTGGGTCGCGGTTGCGGGCGGCGGTGGTGGCGCCGTTGGCGGAATTTTGGTCGCGGCAGGGGGCGGGGCTGATTTTGGCGGTTGTTGTGCTGTTTTATCTTGGTGAGGCGGTGGCTGGGGTGAGG
>JAQNCU010000371.1 GCA_029077775.1 Acidocella sp.
ACCGCCACGCAACTGGCAGCAGACCCCGGGGCTTGAGCCAGCGGCGTGCATTCCCGCAATCTGTCGATCGATGTCATTCAAAGCCGTCTTCGGGAATGCTGTCGGTCACGATTCTGGATTTTGTTCATCCCGCATTGGTCCATGATGTTTTGATCATCATAGTGCTTTCTGTCTTGCGTTTTCCTTTTATCGTCGGCACCCTGTTCTACCGGCCGCCGCTTTTGAGAATGAAGCAGTCCGCCTCGCGAATAACAGCATCTATGGGCCATCCGCCTCGATCTGGACCGTTGACCTCGACCGTACGCTCCGCGTTTTGGATTGGCTCTATGCCTTCGACAAATATACTGCGCACAAGACTGTCTGGTTTAAATACCTCGCCTGACCGGCCAGGCATCCGGATTATGATCCAACACTAAGGATTCTGAAGTCATATGGCACGCAATCCATCACATGATATTTTGTTTGAACCGATTAAAATCGGCCCGGTCACTGCCCGCAACCGGTTCTATCAGGTTCCACATTGCAATGGCATGGGCTATCGCGATCCATCCGCGCTTGCCGAAATGCGTGGCGTAAAGGCGGAAGGCGGATGGGCAGTGGTCTGCACCGAGCAGGTCGAGCTTCATTATTCTTCCGAAATTACGCCCTTCATCGAACTCCGCCTTTGGGATGACCGCGATATTCCTGCGCTCGCCCGCATGGCCGACAGAATCCATGATCACGGCGCCTTGGCGGGTATCGAGCTGGCCTATAACGGTATGAACGGGCCGAATCTTTATTCGCGCGAGGTTCCCATGGGTCCGGCGCCTCTGCCGGTGGCCACCTTCACCTACGACCCGGTGCAGGCGCGCCGGATGGATAAAACCGATATCGCCAATGTTCGCCGCTGGCATCTCGATGCAGTGCGTCGCGCAAAGCAGGCGGGTTTCGACCTGATCTATGTCTATGCGGCGCACGCACTCGGGTTTTTGCATCATTTTCTATCGCGCCGTTATAACGACCGGACCGATGAATATGGTGGCAGCCTTGAAAACCGCGTACGCCTGCTGCGCGAGGTGACCGAGGATACAAAAAATGCGGTTGGCGACATCTGCGCTGTGCCGATTCGTATATCCGTCGATGAGCTGCTCGGGGATGGTGGTCTGTATAAGGAGGAAGTCGAGGACATGATTGGTCTGATGGCCGATCTGCCTGATCTATGGGACGTCACCATCGCTGGATGGGAAAACGACAGCCAGACCTCGCGGTTTGCCGAAGAAGGCTTTTCCGAACCATTCATCTGCGGCATCAAGCGGCTCACCAACAAACCGGTCGTCGGGGTTGGGCGCTACACGTCGGTCGACCGGATGGCGAGTTTGGTGCGCAAGGGGGTGCTCGACCTGATCGGTGCGGCGCGTCCATCGATCGCGGATCCATTCCTTCCTAAAAAGCTTGAGGAAGGCAGGATCGACGATATCCGCGAATGCATAGGCTGCAATATCTGCGTTTCCGGTGATTTCACTCAATCCCCGATTCGCTGCACGCAGAACCCGACCATGGGCGAGGAATGGCGCAAGGGCTGGCATCCTGAGCGGATCAGACCGAAGACTACGGACAAGCCAGTGCTGGTCGTCGGCGCTGGCCCTGCGGGACTCGAAGCGGCGCAAGCATTAGGCAAGCGCGGCTATGATGTGATGCTTAGTGAAGCGGGTACCGGACTCGGTGGTCGCGTCGTTCTCGAATCCAAGCTGCCGGGCCTGTCCGCGTGGATCCGTGTGAAGGACTATCGTGAGCTTCAGCTTCGCCAGCTTCCAAATGTCGAAATTTTTTTCGATAGTCGCCTGATTGCAGATCATGTCATGGAGTTCGGCGTGCCGCGGGTGGTGATCGCGACGGGTGCAACCTGGCGGCGCGATGGTGTCGGACACGCCCATCTTCAGCCGATTCCAATTGACAGCGCGACCGAGGTGCTTTCCGCAACGGATATTCTGAATGGCCGGCTTCCAGCGGGTCGCCGCGTGCTGGTATGGGATGATGACCATTACTACATGGGTGGTGTGATCGCCGAGCTTCTTGCCGAAAAAGGTTTCGAGACGGTCTACGCAACTCCGGCTTCTGAAGCGTCGACCTGGACGCGCAACACGATGGAGCAACACTTCATCCAGAAGCGGATGCTCGAGAAGGGCGTAGAGATCCGCAGCTTCAGGCTCCTTAACCGGGTCGACCCGAACGAGGCGATACTGGGTTGCGTGTTCACGGGGCGTGAAGAATCACTCAACGTCGATGCGGTCGTACTGGTAACCGCGCGCCTGCCGAATGATGAACTCATCATCGAGTTGCAGGCACGCCAAGCGGAGTGGGCGGATTCAGGCATAGAGTCTGTCACCGTGATCGGTGACGCCCTGGCCCCTGCGACAATCGCACATGCAACCTATGCCGGTCACCGCTTTGCGGAGGAACTCGATAATCCGCCGCATGACGGCGCAAGTCTGCCGTTTCGCCGCGAGATCACGGCACTCTATCCACTTTCCTGAACAATCGGAGAAATTTAGATGATTCCCTTCAAGCTGAATGGTGAGAACATTGTACTCGACTCTTGGGGTACACCAGAGGATATCGGTGCAAAGACCCTGAAAGGGCCAATCGCCGTAGCCGGGAAGATCGTATTTGGGTCGCTTGAAGCACCGGTATCGGGTGGCTTCTACTCAGCATCAAAAGGGCGCTATCGCGTCGTCTATCCGTTCCATGAACATGCAACCCTGATCGAGGGTGAACTGGCGATCACGGATGAGGAGTCCGGTGAAACAATTATCTACGGCCCCGGGGATAGTTGGATTATCGAGAAAGGTCAGGCGGTCGTGTGGGATATCCGTTCCGAGACCATGCGCAAGAGCTATTTGGCAACCACCGTCGATCTCTGATCCTCCAGGAAGGAGTCCTCGTTATCCCGCAAATGACGGGCTTTCTGACAAGTCATGGTTCGGCTTCCGCACAGGTCTTCACCTGGTGGCATTCGAGGGAATACGAAGGCAATCCGGCAGTGGCCGTCGATGAAATAACCAAAGACATCAATGGATTGCATTGTCTTATCTGTTCTGCAAGAATCCAGAAAAGTGGTTTTTTGATGTGCATCGTTGATGCCACAAAGACTACAG
>JAQNCU010000028.1 GCA_029077775.1 Acidocella sp.
GATGTCCATTTCCCGCGCCCGGGCGAGCCCGGCGGGCGTGGGGGCGAGGCTCTGGGCCGGGCAGATGAAGGCGAATAATTCCAACAGGTCGATCACCGGGACCGCCGGATCGCCCAGCCTGCGCAATGTGGCCGGGCCGTGGACCACCAGCGGAATGATATGCCCCAATGCCTGCGCGAGGGCGCCGGGCGCGATGTTCAGGACCTCGCCATCGGCGCTTAACAGCGTGGCGTGGCCATGGCCGGCGATCAAGGCGGGCGACTCCGGCATGAATGGCATGATCCAACCCGTATAGACGGGCTGGGAATTTGACCATAGATCAGACGGATCATGACTGAACAAACACAGATACAGACGCAGCAAAGCTGGCCATTTCGTGAAGCCGAACGCATCGCCGCGCGGTTGCAGGCGAAAGGCAAGTCCGAAGCGTTGTTCGAGACCGGGTACGGGCCGTCCGGCCTGCCGCATATCGGCACGTTCTCAGAGGTTGCGCGCACGAGCTGGGTGCGCCGGGCGTTTGGCGAGCTGACCGGCCTGCCATCCCGGTTGCTGGCCTTTTCCGATGACATGGATGGCCTGCGCAAAGTACCGGATAATGTGCCCAACCGGGAGATGTTGCGTGCGTTCATCGGGCGGCCATTGACCAAGGTGCCCGACCCGTTCGGCACGCATGAGAGTTTCGGCGCGCATAACAACGCCCGGCTGCGCGCGTTTTTAGATTCTTTCGGGTTTAGTTATGAATTTGCCTCGTCCAGCGATTATTACTCAAGCGGCCGGTTCGACGATGCGCTGCTGCATGTGCTGGCGCGGCATAAGGAGATCGTTGACATCATCCGCCCGACTTTGGGGCCGGAGCGCCGGGCGACCTATTCACCCATTTTGCCCATCCACCCGCGCAGTGGCATTGTGATGCAGGTACCGATTGAGCGCGTGGACGTGGAGCAAGGCAGTGTGACCTGGACCGACCCGGAGACCGGCACAAGGTACGAGACGGCGGTGACAGGGGGGGCGGCCAAGCTGCAATGGAAAGCCGATTGGGCGATGCGCTGGTACGCGCTGGATGTCGATTATGAGATGTCCGGCAAGGATCTGATCGATTCGGTGAAGTTGTCCTCGGCGATTGTGCGGGCTTTGGGCGCGGAGCCGCCGGTTTGCCTGACCTATGAGTTGTTTCTCGATGATCAGGGCCAGAAAATCTCCAAGAGCAAGGGCAATGGTCTGTCTGTGGAGCAATGGCTGGATTATGCCCCGCCCGAGAGCCTTGCGCAGTTCATGTATCATGCCCCGCAACGCGCCAAGCGGCTGTTTTTTGATGTGATCCCGCGCGCCGCCGATGATTACATCAACAATGTGGCCGCCCTTCGGGATGCCGAAGACCCGCGCGCCAACCCGGCCTGGCATATCCACACCGATGGCGTGCCACAGGTCGCGGGCTCGCCGATTGGTTTTGGGATGTTGCTCAATCTCGCGTCAGTTATCAACGCCGACAGCCCGGAGATGTTGTGGGGGTTCATTCGCGCCTATATCCCAAGCGCCTCGCCTGAAACCTCGCCGCTGCTGGCCCGGCTGGTGAACTATGCCATTGCCTATAACCGCGATTTTGTCGCCCCCGCAAAGCGGTACCGCGCCCCCACCGCGCTGGAACAAGCGGCGCTGGGGGATTTGGCGACGCGGCTGGGCCAACCGCTGGGTGATATACCGGGCGAGACCGAGGCTGAGCGGTTACAGAACCTGGTTTATGCGGTGGGCAAAGAGCATAAATTCACGCCGTTGAAGGCGTGGTTCGATTGCCTGTATCAAGTGCTGTTGGGGCAGAATGAGGGGCCCAGATTTGGCGGGTTTATCGCCCTTTATGGTGTGGCGCGGACCATCGCGTTGATCCAGACGGCATTATCGCGCCGCCAGGACGCCGCGTAGCGCGGAGCCCGAAGCGCCCCATGAAGCGCCGTGTTTTAAGGTTTTTGCCGCCGGTCCTTGGTGTCATCGTGTTGGGTGGCATCGTGATCGGGCTGCATGGGGCGCTGCGCCGCGTCAGCCTGGGCGATGTATTGCGGGCCTTTGCCGCCACGCCGCAACACGAGGTGTTCCACGCCCTGATGCTGCTCGGCTTGTCGGTGTTCATTATGGCGATCTACGACATTCCCGGGGTGTTGTTTGCCCGCAAGCTGATCAGCTTTCCGAAATTGGGGTTGGCTCGCATCGCGCTCGCCTCATCCTCGGCCTATGCGTTGAGCCATGTGCTGGGTGCCCCGGCGATTTCAGCGGCGGCGATAAGGCTGCGGCTTTATGCGCAATGGGTTGTGCCCTCGGCGGGCATCGCCCGGATTATCGCGCTGTCGGGCAGCATGTTCTCCCTGGGGATGCTCACGCTGCTGGGGTTTATCCTGTTGCGGCACCCCACAGACCTGCCGCTATTCGGGCAGGCTGTGGCACCTTTGGTACTGCGGGCCGCCGGCTTTGTGTTGGTCATGCTGGTGGGATTGTATGTTTTTGTCGCCCAGCGCCGGCCAAAATTGACGATATTCGGGCGTGACGTCGCCCTGCCGGGACAGGCCATCGCGTTGTTTCAGGTTATTCTGTCATGCGCGGATAACGCCACAGCCTGCGCGATCCTGTATGTCGTGCTGCCCGATACGCCCGGCCTGACCTATTTTCATCTGCTCGGGATCTATATCGCGGCCTTCGCGGGCGGGCTGTCATCTGGTCTGCCGGGCGGTGTTGGCGTGTTCGACTCGGTGTTGCTGCTGGGGCTGGCCGATGCCATGCCGCCCGTGACGGCTTTGGGCGCGATCTTGTTGTTCCGCGTGGTTTATTTCATTGCCCCCGCCTGTATCGCCGCCCTCTGTTATACTGGCCATGAGGTTTGGATTACCGCCAAGGGCCAGGATAAAGGTGCGGGAGATTGACCGGGTGGCCGATATGACATGCCCGGCCGCAGACGTGATCACAAAAAAGTTAACTCAGAATCCTGAAAAGTCGTTAATATCATAGTTAGTATACTTAAGAATTTTATAATTCGGGGGCTTTCGCAGATGCAAACGCTTCGCAAAATTAATTTATGTCTGTCCATGCCTTTACCGGCACTGGGGTGGCTGGCGGCAAGTCTCAGCCGCCTGCGTGAGAGCCGGCGGGCGGTGACATCGATTGAATATGTAATCATCGCGTCCTTGATCGCGCTGGTTATTGTCGGTTCGGTGACGGCGGTAGGCTCTAAGCTCCCTGCCAGCTTCAATTCGGTTGCCAGCGAGTTATAGGGCATTTCAGCCTTCACCTTGCCCGCCGGGCCAAACTGGCATATTCAGTATTTGTGGTCATAAGTTTTATCCATTTCGGGCTTCTCCTTCGACTTACCCGCCCCTGGGCGTAAAGCCGCGCGTTTGTCTGCACGCAGCCGGTTCCGTTCAGGGGAGCGCCCCAACCAGACAATTATCAACCTGATCGTCACCAGCTTGACAACATAGCGGAACCCGCCATGACCATTACGCATCCCAATTTTGGCGCCATCGACGACAAGCGCGTTATCATCTTCGACACCACCTTGCGCGACGGCGAGCAATCGCCCGGGTTCTCGATGAACCTTGATGAGAAATTACGCATGGCCGAAACCCTCGCCGAGCTGGGCGTGGATGTTCTGGAGGCGGGGTTCCCGATTGCCAGTACCGGCGATTATGAAAGCGTGCGGGCGATTGCCGAGGGCATTAAAGGCCCGGTGATATGCGGGCTTGCGCGGTCCGGCCGCGAGGATATTCTGCGCGCGGCGGAGGCGATCCGCCCGGCGGCGCGGCGGCGTATCCATACATTTATCTCCACCAGCCCACTGCACATGAAATACAAATTACGCATGGAGCCCGAGGCGGTTCTGGAGGCGGTGACGGCCTCCGTAAGGCTGGCGCGCCAGCACACCGATGATGTGGAATGGTCAGCCGAAGATGGCAGCCGCACAGAGATGGAATTCCTCATCCGTTGCGTGGAGGCGGCAATCAAAGCCGGTGCCACCACCATCAACATTCCCGATACGGTGGGTTATGCGGTGCCTGAGGATATGGCGCGCATTTTCACCACGGTGATGAACCGAGTTGACGGGGCCGACCGCGTTATCCTTTCCACCCATTGCCATAACGACCTCGGCCTTGCGGTGGCCAACACACTGGCGGCGGTGCGCGCCGGGGCCAGGCAGATTGAATGCACGATCAATGGCATTGGCGAGCGGGCGGGCAATGCGGCGCTGGAGGAGGTTGTGATGGCGATACGCACCCGCCCTGACGCCGCACCGTATACGCATAATATCGAGACGACCCGCATCCTGCGCACCTCGAAATTATTGGCGACCATTACGGGGTTCGATGTGCAGCCCAACAAGGCGATTGTCGGGCGCAATGCCTTCGCGCATGAATCGGGTATTCACCAGGATGGCGTGCTTAAAAACGCCGCGACCTATGAGATCATGACCCCTGAATCGGTCGGTTGGCAGAAAACATCGCTGGTGATGGGCAAACATTCCGGGCGCGCGGCGTTCCGCGATAAGCTGAAATCCTTGGGCTATGGGGAGCTTGGCGATAACGCGCTGCAGATCGCGTTTCAACGCTTCAAAGACCTCGCCGACCGCAAAAAAATCGTCTACGACGATGATATCGTGGCGTTGGTCGATGACGAGGTGATGCGCGACCACCAGCGGATCAAATTCGTGGATCTGGAGCTTTGGGCAGGCTCAAAAGCCAAGCCCAGGGCGCTGCTGGAGCTCGAGATCGACGGCGCGGCGCATAAATTCGAGGCGCTGGGCGATGGCCCGATCGATGCGACGTTCAATGCCATCCATGGCATATTCCCGCATACCGCGACGCTGCGGCTGTTTTCCGTCGGCGCGGTGACCGAGGGGACCGATGCGCAGGCCCGCTGCACAGTGCGGCTGGAGGAGGATGGCAAACTGGTCGATGGCCAGGGCGCCGATACCGACACGATTGTTGCCGCCGCGCGGGCCTATATCCATGCACTGAACAAGCTCATCACCAAACGCGCGCGCACTGAGCCTGCGGCGCTTTCGGCTTAGCCTGTGGCGGTTTCGCGCTCGGCCACGATGGCGAGGATACGCGCGGCGTGCGCGGGGTGGCAGATGAGCAGGTCCGGCAGATAGGGGTTGGCGCGGTTATAGACCAAAGCCGAGCCGTCGATGCGCGAGGTGTGCAGCCCGGCGGCCTGTGCGATGGCGACGGGGGCGCAGCTATCCCATTCGAATTGTCCGCCGGTGTGCAAATAGATATCGGCCTCGCCACGCAAAATGGCGCAGGTTTTGGCACCGGCGGAGCCCATGGGCAGCAATTCTGCGCCCATGGCGCTGGCAACCTTCATGGCCTCAGCGGCGGGGCGGGTGCGGCTTATGAGCATTTTGAGCGGTGAATTGGCGGGGGCGCCCATGGTTTTTGTGGCGCTGGTGTAAACTTCCCCCCTGCCCGGCAACGCGACCGCACCGAGGGCGGGGATGCCATCAATGGCGAGTGCGATATGCACGGCCCAATCGGTACGGCATTCGCCATATTCGCGGGTGCCATCCAGAGGGTCGATGATCCAGACGCGGCGTGCTGCCAGCCTTGCCGCATTATCCTGTTCCTCCTCGGATAATATGGCGTCATCCGGGCGCTGGGCGCGCAGGGCCTCGATGATGAAGGCATTGGCCACGCGGTCCCCCGCCTGGCCGAGTGCCTGGCCCGTGAATAATTGGCTGGATTGCAGGCTGAGCAACAAATCCCCCGCGAGGCGGGCGATGTGACCCGCCAGCTCGGCGTCGCTCATGGGTTTTATCACGGGATCAGCCGGGCGATGATGATCTCCGCGGCTTCATCCGGTGTGAGCTGCGTGGTGTCGATGTGAATTTCCGGGTGCTCCGGCGGCTCGTAGGGGCTGTCGATCCCCGTGAAGTTTTTAAGCTGTCCGGCGCGGGCCTTTTTGTACAGGCCTTTGACGTCCCGCGCTTCGGCGGCTTTGAGGCTGGTATCGATGAAGACCTCGATGAATTCACCCTCCTTCATCATGTCGCGCACCATTTTGCGCTCGGCGCGGAAGGGGCTGATGAAGGCGGTGATGACGATGAGCCCGGCATCGGTCATCAGCTTCGCAACCTCCCCCACGCGGCGGATATTCTCGATCCGGTCGGCTTCGGTGAAGCCGAGATCCTTGTTCAACCCGTGGCGGACATTATCGCCGTCGAGCAAAAAGGTATGGCGGTTCATGCGCACCAGCTTTTTCTCGACCACATTGGCGATGGTGGATTTGCCCGCGCCGGAAAGACCGGTGAACCACAACACGGCAGGTGCCTGGTTTTTCAAGGCCGCATGGGTTTCCCGGCTGATATCGAGCGCCTGCCAATGCACGTTCTGCGACCGGCGAAGCGCGAAATGGAGCATGCCCGCGCCGATGGTGGCGTTGGTGATTTTGTCGATCAGGATAAAGCCGCCCAGCGCCCGGCTGACATCATAGGGCGCGAACACGATGGGGCGGTCGGTGGTCAGGGTGACCACGCCGATGGCATTAAGCTCCAGCGTTTTGACCGCGACATGTTCCAACGTGTTGACGTTCACCTGGTATTTCGGCGGCTGGATGATGACCGTGACGCTTTGTGTGCCCAACTGCAACCAATAGGGGCGGCCGGGCAGCAGCGGCTCATCGGCCATCCAGACCAACATCGCCTCAAATTGATCAGCGATCTGCGCGGGGGCATCGGCGGCGGTGATGACATCGCCGCGCGAACAATCGATCTCCCGGTCCAGCGTGAGGGTGACGGATTGCCCGGCCACGGCCTCGGGCAGATCGCCATCGAGCGTTACGATGCGTGCCACGGCGGCCAACCTGCCCGATGGCAGGACGCGAATTTCATCGCCCGGCTTGATGCTGCCATCGGTGATCAGGCCGGAGAAGCCCCGGAAATCAAGGTTCGGGCGGTTGACCCATTGCACAGGAAGGTTGAAGCCCTGGCCGCTGCCCGCGCGGGCCGAGATTTCGACAGTTTCCAGATGCGTGATCAGCGGCTTCCCGTCATACCAGCCTGTGTTTGCTGAAAGCGTGGTGATGTTATCGCCCACGAAACCGGAGATGGGGATGGGTGTGAATGCCGTGATTCCGATGCTGGCGGCAAATTGCTGATAATCGGCGACGATGGCGGCGTATCGCACCTGATCATAGCCGATCAGGTCCATTTTGTTCACCGCCAGCACGAAACTTTTGATGCCGATAAGTTGGGCGAGGTAGCTATGCCTGCGGGTTTGCGTGAGAATGCCTTTGCGGGCATCCACGAGGATCACCGCAAGGTCGGCGGTGGAGGCACCCGTGATCATGTTCCGGGTATATTGCTCATGCCCTGGCGTATCGGCGACGATGAATTTACGGGCCTCGGTGGCGAAGAACCGATAGGCGACGTCGATGGTGATGCCCTGTTCGCGCTCAGCCGCGAGACCATCGACCAGCAAGGCGAAGTCGATGTTCTGCCCCTGCGTGCCGACGCGTTTGGAATCCGCCTCCAGGGCTGCCAACTGATCCTCGAAGATCATTTTGGAATCATAAAGCAACCGTCCGATGAGCGTGGATTTACCGTCATCGACCGAGCCGCAGGTGATGAAACGCAACAGCGATTTATGCTGATGACGCAACAGATAGGCATCGATGTCGGTGGCGATGAGCGCATCGGCGCGGTAGGATGAGGTGGTCTCGTCCATCAGAAATACCCCTCCTGTTTTTTCTTCTCCATACTGGCGGCCTGGTCTTTGTCGATGGCGCGGCCCTGACGCTCAGAGGTGCGGGTGAGCAGCATTTCCTGGATCACTTCAGGCAGGTTTTTGGCCTCGGATTCCACAGCGCCGGTGAGCGGATAACAGCCCAAGGTGCGAAACCGGATGGAACGCTCAACGGGAACCTCACCCTGGGCAAGCGGGAAGCGCGCATCATCGACCATGAGCAACAAGCCATCGCGCCAGACGGTGGGGCGCATGGCCGCGAAGTAAAGTGGCACGATGGGGATGGCTTCGAGATGAATATATTGCCAGATATCAAGCTCGGTCCAGTTCGAGATCGGGAATATCCTGATGCTCTCGCCTTTGGCCTTGCGCGCATTGTATAAATTCCATAACTCCGGGCGCTGGTTTTTGGGATCCCACCGATGATTGGCAGACCGGAACGAGAATATCCGCTCCTTGGCGCGGGATTTCTCCTCATCGCGTCGTGCCCCGCCAAAGGCGGCGTCGAAACCGTATTTGTCCAACGCCTGCTTCAGCCCCTCGGTCTTCCATATATCGGTATGCAGGGCGCCATGGTCAAAGGGGTTGATGTTGCGCGCCAAAGCTTCAGGGTTCTGGTGTACCAGCAGCTCCATCCCGCTGGTTTTGGCCATCTGGTCGCGCATTTCGTACATCGCCCGGAATTTCCAGGTGGTGTCGACATGCAGCAGGGGGAAGGGCGGCGGGCTGGGGTAAAATGCCTTGCGGGCCAGATGCAGCATGACCGCGGAATCCTTGCCCACGGAATAGAGCATAACCGGCGCGCCAGCCTGGGCCACCACTTCACGCATGATGTGGATCGATTCGGCCTCAAGCCGGGCGAGATGCGTCAGATCGTTCATGATCGGAACCCTATGCCAGATGCCCGCCCGGCCTGTCACCCACCATAGGCAAACAAAGATTTTTTGTTATGTTTATGTCGTGATCCACAACAAAAACCCGCTTGTTCGCGAGAAAACGGATAAAGTTTTTGTTACGGTTTGGCTTGCGGGAACAGCAGCTTGACCGCGTTGGTCTTGAGGATGGGGTGCTGAACGCTCTCGCGGAACCCGGCCTCAAAGAAGGCTTTCAACCAGACCTCCGGGCGGATCCAGGGGAAATCTGAGCCGAAGAGCATTTTATGGCCCAATTGCGAATTTGCGTATTTGATGATTTGCGGCGGGAAATATTTCGGGCTCCACCCCGACAGATCGATATAGACATTGGGTTTGTGCAGCGCCATCGACAGCGCCTCATCGGTCCAGGGCCAGCTTGGGTGGGCGAGGATGATCTTCATGTCCGGGAAATCGACCGCGACATCATCGACCAGAATCGGCTGGCCGTATTTAAGCCTGATGCCGCCGCCGCCGCGCATGCCAGAGCCCATGCCGGAATGCCCGGTATGGAAGATCACTGGCAGGCCATATTCCGCGATGACCTCGTAGAGCGGCCAGGCCATCCGGTCATAGGGGTGGAAGTTCTGGATCGGCGGGTGAAATTTGAACCCTTTGACGCCGTAATCCTCGATCAGGCGCCTGGCCTCCATGGCGCCGCGTTTGCCCTTATGCGGGTCGATGGAGGCGAAGGCGACCATGATATCGGCGTTCTCGCGCGCCGCGATCGCGACCTCCTCGTTGGAAATCCGCGCGATGCCTGTGCCAGCCTCGGAATCCACCGTAAACATCACAAAGCCGATTTTTTGCGCGCGGTAATAGGCGATGGTTTCGGCGATGCTGGGGTGTTTGGCGTTGTTTTTGAAATACAGCGCCGCCGCCTGGTCGAACCCTTCCTGGATCGCGTCATGCGGGTGGTGGCAGGTGCGCTCAGCATGGGTGTGGATGTCGATGGCGACCAGCTCGTCGAGGTTCATGGTTTCATTCCTGTTAAGGCGGCTTTATGTCGCCGGGCTGAAGGCGCAACGCTCGGGCTTGAGGTCGATGAGCTTGGTGCCGTCGATACAGTCAAGCCCGCGCACGAGGAGGGTGTCGCCCTCGATGCCGACCAGACGCGCGCGGGAAATGCCCAGGGGGTTGGGCCGGACCGGTGAGCGCAGCGCGAAGGTGCCGCGTATGTCCCCTTTGTTCATCGGGTTTTGTAAAACGAGGTCGCGGCGGGAGAGATGCAGCCAGTAGATCACCTCGACCCGCGCAAAAGCCTCCAGCCCGCGCAAGGCGGGCACCCAAAGGGGGAAAATCTCGATGCGGCAAATGGGCCCATCCGGGGTGCCCTGTTTGGGGGTTTCGGCCCGGCTGCGCCAGGGCGTGTGGATCTGCCCGATAAAGACCAGCCCGGCATCATCAGGCCGGGGCGCGTCCACCGCCAATTCACCGGGGCGCAGGGGGGCTGGAGTCTCCATGAAATATCATACGATGAGAAGCCGGTTTTACAAAAACCTCGGCTGTGTTTGGCGCGCTTGACTCTTGGTCGCCAAAGATTAGAACAAAGCATGAACATTTTGCCGGAGATTTTTTCCGCCGACTCGCCGCAAATGGCGGGGTTTGGGCTGAACCAGCCAGGTATGGTGCATGAATTGCGCGCCGCCCCGGGCAGCATTGCCAACGCCGCCTTTGCCGTCGCCATGCTGAAAAACCTAGCTGGGACCGCGCCCGTTTTATGGGTGAGCAGCAACGCGGATTGGTACCCGCCGGGACTCGCCTGGAGCGGCCTGGACCCGGCGCGCTGCCTGTTCGCGCAGGCCCGCGATGACACGCATTCACTCGGCCTGCTGGAACAGGCGCTGCGCGGCGGGCTGGCCGGTGTGGCGCAAGCCGATGCTTTGTCCCGGCTGGCGGCGCGGCGATTGGCCTTCGCGGCCCGGCATGGCGCTGGGGTGGGGTTTTTGCTGCGCGCCGCGCCGCGCCGCACGGCGCTCGATTCCACAGCGCCTCGGACGCGTTGGTTTATCACCCCCGCCCCCGGCGCGCGGCTGCGGGCGGAGCTGCTTTATGCCAAGGGCGCGCAACCCGCGACCTTTATGTTCGAGATGGAGCCCGATGATGACCATGCAGCGGCGTCTGTTATCCCTGTGGTGGCCAGAGCCGGTTGACGTTGAGGCGCTGGCCCTGTGGTGCCAGTTCGTCTCACCGCTGACCGTTGCACAGCCGCCCGATGGTGTGTTGATCGACATTACCGGCTGCGCGCATTTATTCGGTGGCGAGGCTGGTTTGCGCGCGCGGTTGGCCCGGCTGCTGCCGGGGGTGCGCCTGGCCATCGCCAATACCGCTACCGCCGCCTGGGGGTTGGCGCGTTACGGGGCCAATGGGGATGACGGGGACGAGGATATCAGCGCCCTGCCATTGGCCGCCATCGGGCTGGAGGCGCGCTGCATCGCCCGGCTGAGCCGTGTTGGCGTGCGGCGCGTCGGCCAGCTTGCCGCCCTGCCCCGGGCTGAGCTGACCGCGGGTTTTGGCCCCGCGCCCGCGTTGAAATGCGCCCAGGCTTTGGGCCTGGCCCCGGAGGTTTTGAAATTCTGTGCCGAACCCGTGGCGTGGCGGGAGGACATGCACCTGCCAGAGCCGATTTTTGCCCCCGCGTCGTTACAGGCCGCACTCAGCCGCTTGACCGCCAAATTATGCGCCAGGCTGGCCAAGGCCGAACGGGGGGCAACCGCGCTGAAGGCGAAATTCTACCGGATCGATCGCGCCGTTCCGGAATTCGATTTGAATTTCGCCAGCCCCTGCCGGGACGAAGCGCAGATCATCCGGCTGGCCCATGAAAGCCTTGCGCGCAGCATCGACCCTGGTTTTGGGGTGGAGATGATCCGCCTGAGCGCCGAGCGCACGGAGTGCCTGGCCGCCGTGCAGACCAGCATCACCCGCCCGGCGCCGGATTATCAGGCGCCGGTGAACCTGCTGCTGAACCGACTGGCACCGGGGACATTCTGGCGGGCCGTGCCGCATGACTCGCATATTCCGGAATATGCCGCGCGGCGGACCCCGGTTTGCCAGCCGCCCGCCGCCTGGACCCGGCCGCGCTTTCCCCGGCCGTTGCGGCTGTTGCGGGTACCCGATGCCATTACCGCCATTGCCCCGGTGCCGGATGACCCGCCGGTGTTTTTCTCGTGGCGGGGGCAGGGTTTCCGCGTGGCGCACGCCACCGGGCCGGAACGCATCGCGCGGGATTGGTGGTGCCATAAGGCTGACAACACCCGCCCGGAGGATGAGAAAATCCGCGATTATTATGCGGTGGAAGATGCCTCCGGTGCTGCTTTCTGGTTGTTCCGGGCGGGGCGGCATGGTGGTGTCGCCCCTGCCCGCTGGTATTTGCATGGGTTTTTCAAATGAGCACCGCCAATGTGAGCCCCGCCAATGGGCTATGCTGAGCTTATCAGCACCAGCGCGTTCAGCTTTCTCGAAGGCGCGTCGCACCCTGAGACGCTGGTGGCCCAGGCGGCAGCACTCGGCCACGCGGCCATCGGGATTGCCGATCTCAATAATGTCGCCGGGGTGGTGCGCGCGCATGTCGCGGCAAAGGCGGCGGGGCTGCGGCTACTGGCAGGGTGCCGCCTGCGGCTGACCGATGGCCCGGATATTATTTGTTATCCGCAAGACCGCGCGGCCTGGGGGCGGCTGACGCGGCTGCTCACGCTGGGCAAGATGCGCACCACCAAGGGCGCGTGCATACTTTGTTTCACGGATGTGCTGGCGCATTCCGAGGGCCAGGTTTTTATCGTGCTGCCGCCCCCCGATCTTGCGGAATTTGCAGCCTGGCTGCGGCAAACCGGCCAGCCTATCAACCCGTATATCGCGGCGATCCGCGCTTATGCGCCCGATGACGCGGCCCGGCTGCGGCGTTTGCGCGACATTGCGCAAGCCAGCGGCCTGAAACTTCTCGCCGCCAACAACGTGCTGTATCACGCGCCTGAGGCACGGTGCCTGCAGGATGTGCTGCGCTGCATCCGCCATGGCTGCACCATCGCGCAGGCCGGGTGGCGGCTGGAACCGCATGGTGAGCGGCATCTCAAACCACCCGACGAGATGGCGCGGCTTTTCGCCCGGTATCCTGAGGCCATCCGCGCGCAGGATGAAATACTCGCACGGGTGAATTTTTCTCTCGACGAGATATCCTATGAATACCCGGATGAACCGGTGCCCGCCGGGCAGACGCCCGACCAGCATCTGGCGGCCCTGGTGGCGGCGGGGGCAGCACGGCGCTACCCCGCCGGAACACCGCCCAAGGTGCAGGCGATGTTGGATAAAGAGCTTGGTGTGATCAGGGCCTTACGTTACGCGCCTTATTTTTTGACGGTGGATGACATCGTCCGCTTTGCCCGCGCGCGCGGCATATTGTGCCAGGGCCGGGGCTCGGCGGCCAATTCGGCGGTTTGTTATGTGCTCGGCATAACCGCGGTGGACCCGGCGCAGAGCGACCTGTTATTCGAACGGTTTATCTCGGCCGAACGCCGCGAGCCGCCGGATATCGATGTCGATTTCGAACATGAGCGGCGCGAGGAGGTGATCCAGTATCTCTATACGCGCTATGGCCGCCACCGCGCCGCAATTGCCGCCACGGTGATCCATTACCGCCCGAAATCAGCCATCCGCGAGACCGCCAAGGCGCTGGGCCTGGCGGGCGACATCGCCGCCATTTTGGCCGCGCAAAGCTGGAATCCGGGCGATGAATTATGGTCCGCCGACCGGCTGGCCGAGGCCGGGGTCGATGCCGCCGACCCGCTGGTGTGCCGCTGTGTTACGCTGGCGCGGGCACTGGTCGGTTTGCCGCGCCATCTCTCGCAGCATGTCGGCGGGTTTGTGCTGACCAAGGGCCGGTTGGATGAGACCGTGCCGATCGGCCCGGCGGCCATGGCGGGGCGTAGTTTTATCGAGTGGGACAAAGACGACATCGCGGCCTTGCGCATGATGAAGGTGGATGTGCTGGCACTGGGGATGCTCACCTGCATCCGCAAATGCTTTGCCATGCTGGGGATCGGGGATCTCGCGGATATCCCGCGCGACGATGCGGCGGTGTACGACATGCTGTGCCGGGGTGACTCGCTGGGTGTGTTTCAGGTGGAGAGCCGGGCGCAGATGAACATGCTGCCCCGGCTGAAACCGCGTATTTTTTACGATCTGGTGATCGAGGTCGCGATTGTTCGGCCCGGCCCGATTCAGGGGGATATGGTGCACCCCTATCTGCGCCGCCGCCAGGGGTTGGAGCCTGTGACCTATCCCAGCCCTGACCCTGCCTTTGGCGCGCCCGATGAGCTGGAGCGGGTTTTGGGCAAAACCCTGGGCGTGCCGTTATTCCAGGAACAGGCCATGCGCATCGCCATCGAGGCGGCGAAATTCACGCCCGAGGAGGCCAATGCCCTGCGCCGCGCCATGGCGACGTTTCGCAACATCGGCACCATCCACAAATTCCAGGCGAAAATGGTCGGCGGCATGACCGCGCGCGGCTATGATGCGCAATTTGCCGAAGCCTGTTTCAGGCAAATCGAGGGCTTTGGCACCTATGGTTTTCCCGAGAGCCACGCCGCAAGTTTTGCACTGCTGGTGTATATTTCCGCCTGGCTGAAATGCCATCACCCCGCCGCCTTTGCCTGTGCGTTGTTGAACGCTCAGCCCATGGGGTTTTACGCGCCCGCGCAGATCATCGCGGATGCCAGGGCCCATGGCGTGATCGTGCATCCGGCGGATATTAATCAGTCCGCTTGGGATTGCACATTACAGGCAGGTTGTCTCAGGCTCGGTTTGCGGATGATCGAGGGCTTCCACGCCGATTGGGCCGAACAGATTATCGTGGCGCGGCCATTCAAGGATTTCAACGCCGTGGGCACCGCCCACCTGCCCCGCCCGGCGCTGGAGAGACTCGCCGAGGCCGATGGTTATGGCAGCATCGGGCTGAACCGCAGGCTGGCTTTGTGGCGGATCGCGGGGTTGGATGCCGCACCGCCGACGCCGCTTTTTGCCGGCCAGTTGCGCCCGCACCAGAACGCCGATTTGCCGGTGATGAGCCCAGGCGAGCACGTGATCGCGGATTACCGCGCCACGGGGCTGTCGCTCAAAGCGCATCCTTGCGCCCTGCTCGCGGATAAATTCGCCAATGCCGGGATCAGCGATTGTGCCGACCAGATCTCAAGCCGCCACGGGGCGCGCCTGCGCCTCGGCGGGATTGTGACCGTGCGCCAACGCCCAGGGACCGCCAAAGGCACGGTGTTTATCACCATCGAGGACGGCACCGGTATCGCCAATATCATCGTCTGGCCATCCTTGGTCGAGCGGTTTCGCAACCCCATCCTCAACGCATCATTGCTGATCGTGGATGGGGTGGTGCAACGCGCGGCGGAAGGCCCCATTCATATCATCGCCGAGCGCCTGACCGACCGCAGCCAGTGGCTCGCCGCATTGGCGGGGGACGGCGAAATGATCCCCAAGAGCCGGGATTTTCATTAACGACGAGAGACGTAAAGCAGGCGCTTTTGGGGCTTGTTGAGATTCATCGTGAATTGATGACTGCTGCGGTAAGGTAGACCATTGCCTTGAAGGAGCGGTCTGTTTTGTCACTCCGCATGGCGATGCGC